>JAAYZO010000166.1 GCA_012514865.1 Lentisphaerota bacterium
TCACCCTGGAGGGGTGCCAGATCGTAGCCGGGGGTCGCGCGCAGCCCGACCCCCGGAAACGCCGATTGCACGCCATGCACCCTGGAGGGGTGCCAGAACCGGACTTTCAGACAGCCCCGGCCTCGCGCCGGCCTGTATTGACTCCGAATCTATGCTGACCTACGTTGCGGCAGACGCATCCACGTCGCCAGGCTGTCACAGTCCTCGCGTGGTGCGTTGATGCTTCCAGTGTAGCCCCGAATGGCCCTTGCGGGCAACGGACCGGGATTGCGAAGTGTTGACCGATGTTGCTCAATGACCTCGATTCGCAGCGCCGTGACGCAGCCCGCTGTCTGCTCGCATGGCTGGCGGCCGAGGTGCCCTGCCGGCTGGTGGCGACGGCCCTGGGCGATGAGCCCGTGCCGGTGCAGGCGCCGGCCCATGGAGCCTGGTCGGCAGCGCACACGCACCGCCTGCCCTACCGCGAGGCGCTTCTGGCGTTGCAGGGCAACGCGGCCTTCGGCTGGCGTGGCGCCCTCTGGGAGTGTTCGCCGGGGACGGCCTTCCTGCTCGAGGCCGGCGAGGGCCATGACCTGGGTTACCCGCCGTGGGCGGACGGCCTGCTGCACGTCTGGCTATCGCTCGCCCCCGGCCATGCCGCCGGGAACCTGATTGCGGTGCAGGGCGGCCGTGTCCTGGGTCTGGCCCGGCTCCACGCCGATCCGAGCGAGGCACCGGGCGGGCCGGATCTGGACCGCCTCTGGAGCCTGGCGCGGACCGACACCGCCTTCCCCACGGCAGTCCACCGGGCCCTCGTGCTGGCGGCCCTGCGGCTCATGCTGGCCGACCTGGCGCGGCATCTGCAGGCCGGATCGGCGCCACGGCGCGGACCGGCCGAAGCGCGCCGGCTGGCGGTGCAGACGGCCTGCCGGCTGATCCGCCAGGCCGAAGGCCAGGCCGTGCCCCTGGATGCCCTGGCCCGTGCCGCCGGCTACAGCAAGTACCACTTCCTGAGGCTCTTCACGCAGGAGACCGGGATGACCGTCCGGCAGTACGCCGACCGCTGTCGCCTGGAGGCCATCGCCGGGTGGCGCGGCGAAGGCCTGCGGCACAAGGAGATCGCCGCCCGCCTGGGCTTCTCGGGGTCATCCGCGCTGTCACGCTGGTGGCGCCGCCAGAGCGCCCGCGCCGGCGGCACGGCCGACGCCGAGCCGTCGGCATGACCGGCGGCACGGCCGTGTATCTCCCGCCGTTCGGAGCTGCCGTCACGAGGCCGGCGACGGCCGGTGTCGGCAACCTCGGTCAGGCGCCCGGCTTGGGCGGCGCCTCGACGCCCGGCCCCATCGGATCGAAGGTGGTGCGGCGGCGCTGCACCTCGTCGCGTTCGCGCTCGACGACCTCGCGATAGAGGCTCTCCTGGCTGGAGAGGGCCTCCGGCGAGGTCGGCCGGCGCGGGCGGTAGCCGCCGTCGGGGAGGATGTCGCGGCCCTTGACCTCGTCGCTGCAGCAGACCTCCAGGAGGCGGATCAGCCGGCGGCGGTGCTCGGGGTCGCGCACGGGCACCATCAGCTCGACGCGCCGATCGAGGTTGCGCGGCATCCAGTCGGCGCTGGAGATGAAGACGAGGTCGTCGCCGCCGTGCAGGAAGTGGAAGACCCGTCCGTGCTCGAGGAAGCGCCCGACGACGCTGACCACGCGGATGGTCTCGCTGAGGCCGGGGACGCCCGGCCGCAGGCAGCAGATACCGCGCACGTTCAGGAGGATGCGCACGCCGGCCTGCGAGGCCTCGTAGAGGGCGTCGATCAGGGCCCGGTCGACCAGCGAGTTCATCTTGGCGACAATACGGGCGCGCTGGCCGCGGCGGCAGCGCTCGGTCTCGCCGCGGATCAGCTCCAGGAGCCGCCGGCGCAGCCCCGACGGCGCCATGGCGAGGGCCTGGAGGTTCTGCTCGACCGAGTAGCCGGTGATGGCGTTGAAGAAGGCGGTCGCGTCGGGTCCGAGGACCGGGTCGCAGGTCATCAGGCTGAGGTCGGTGTAGAGCCTCGCCGTGGATTCGTTGTAGTTGCCCGTGCCGAAGTGCATGTAGCGCACCAGGCCGGTCGGTTCGCGGCGCACGATCAGGCAGATCTTGGCGTGGGTCTTGAAGCCGCGCACGCCGTAGATGACCTGGACGCCGTCCTCGGCCATCTGGCGAGCCCACTGGATGTTGCGGGCCTCGTCAAAGCGCGCCTTCAGTTCGAGCACGGCCGTGACGTACTTATTGGCCTGGGCCGCGCGGCTCAGGGCCTGGATGATACGGCTGTCGTGGCTGGTGCGGTAGAGGGTCATCTTGATCGAGAGGACCTGGGGATCACCGGCGGCCTCCTCGATCAGCCGCACCACCGGGTCGTAGCTCTCGTAGGGGTGGACCAGGAGCAGGTCGCGCCGCGCGATCTGCTCGAAGAGGCTGCGGCTTAGGTCGATGCCCGACGGCAGGATGGGCGGCCAGGGGCGGTGGCGGAGGCGGTCGAAGCCCTCGAGGCCGGCAAGGGCGTGGAGGTGGGTCAGGTCCAGCGGCCCCGGGATCTCGTAGACATCCTGCGCCGACAGCCCGAACTGCCGCATCAGCCAGCCACGCACCGTCGCCGTGGCACCGGCCGCAATCTCGAGACGGACGCACTCGCCGGTGCGCCGCTCCTTCAGCACCCGGGTCATGCCCGAGACCAGGTCGACATCGCCATCCTCATCGACCGCCATGTCGGCATTGCGGGTGATGCGGAAGGGCACACACTCGGCAATCGCCTCGCCGGCAAAGAGCCGCTGACCGCAGGCGCGCACGACATCCTCGGCCAGGACATAGCGCCAGCCCTCCGAGCCCGGCAGGGGCACAAGGCGGTCGACGCCGGGCTCGATCGGTATGACCGCCAGGCGCCGACCGCAGCCCGGGCGCGGCTTCAGGCGGACGATCAGGTGCAGCCCCAGGGGCCGCTGCAGGGGCGGCCGGCGGCTCCGCCCGACGGCCACCGGTGAGACCACCGGCTCGATCCAGTGTCGGCAGTAGTCCTGCAGGTAGAGGCTGTCCTTGACACTCAGCTCCTCCGGCTGCAGCCGCACCACGCCCTCCTGGCGCAGCGCCGGCTCGAGGTCGCGGCTCAGGCAGTCGTACTGCGCCGCGATCATGGCCCGGACGCGCTGGCTGATGTCGGCAAGCTGCTCGGCGACGCTGCGCCGGGGCCCCTCCGGGACGGCAGCGGCCTCGGTGCCGGATTTGAGGCCCCCGACGCGGACCATGAAGAACTCGTCGAGGTTGGACGCCGTGATGGCCAGGAAGCGCAGGCGCTCGAGCAGGGGCGTCGTCCCGCAGCGGGCCTCGTCGAGGACGCGCTGGTTGAACTCCAGCCAGCTCAGCTCGCGGTTGATCAGGCGCTGTGGACCGCTCATCGCCAGACTCCTCTTCAGCCCGGCAGCGGGCAGAGCACCACGTTCAGGCCGTAGACTTCGGTGAACAGGCCGGCCTTCTGGCGCAGGGCCAGGCGCTCCAGCGCCGGGTCGGCCAGGCCGGTGACCATCAGCCGCAGCTCGCCGTCGCGAATCTCGACGCTCTTGATCCGCACCTGATGCGAGTGGCTGCGGTC
This sequence comes from Lentisphaerota bacterium, assembly GCA_012514865.1. Lineage (GTDB taxonomy): Bacteria > Verrucomicrobiota > Lentisphaeria > Oligosphaerales > JAFGRS01 > JAGVUW01. The sequence goes on from JAAYZO010000166.1 coordinate 3,594, forward strand.
CAGGGCGTCGGCCACCCGCAGGATGGCCGAGAGCTTGCCGACGGTCAGGCGGCGCTCGCGGCTCAGGGTGTTGTAGACCTCGTGCGTGATCAGCGGGTGCGAGCGGCGATGGTAGCGCGCCACCAGAGCCGCCAGCTCGCGGTCCCAGGTGCCCAGGCCGAAGATGTCGCTGTTCAGAATGAGGTACATGCTGTACTTGTGGTGGCTGCGCGTATTCACGAACATGCCCAGTTCGTGGAGCAGCCCGGCCACCTTCAGGATAAGGCGGTCCCGCGGCGTCAGGCGGTGCTCGGCCAGCAGGGCGTCAAAGAGCACCAGGCTGATCTCGGTGACGTGCTGCACGTGCGGCATATCGACGCCGTACTTCTCGGCCAGGACCAGGGCGGCATTGACGATCTGTTCGGCGAAGACGCCGTCGCCGACCGACGAGGTGGCCATATCCACCAGGACGCCATCGCGCATGCTGACCGCGGTCACGCAGAGCTGCTCGCGGCCGAAGGCCTGGGCCAGACGCACGTAGGTCAGCAGGGCCGCGCCCAGGGTCTCGGCCTCCGGGTAGGTCATGCCGTAGCGCCGCACCAGGTCGTCGGTGGACTCCTGCAGAATCTCCTCGGCCAGCCGGGCCAGATCGGCGACCGGAAGGGCCACCAGACGCCCCGCCTCCCAGCCCGGACGCAAACGCGTGGCCGCAAAGCGCGCGTCGCCGCCCAGGGCCAGGACCTGCACGCCGCGGCGAGCGGCTTCGGTATAGCCCGACACCAGCAGCTCGGTGAAGCGCAGGATGTGCGCCTCCATGACCTCGCGACGACCGCGCGTCGACAGGCCGGCCGCGTCGCGCAACTGCCACAGCCGCAGGGAGCCGAGGCTGTGCTCCTGGGTGAAGACGACCTTGCCCTGATGCAGGGCCAGGACGTCGGTGGCGCCGCCGCCGACCTCGACCACGAGGGTATCCGGCGACTGCGACAGCGCCGGATCGGAACGGAACGACTGCACGCCGAGGTAGATGTAGCGGCTCAGCTCGGCCTCCTCGATCATGACGACCTCGAGGCCGGTCGCCGCGAAGACCCGATCGATGAAGGTCTCGCGGTTCCGCGCCTCGCGCACGGCGCTGGTCGCCACGACGCGCAGGTGCGCGGCGTCGGCGGGGATGCCGTATTCGGCCAGGTGGCGCAGGAAGAGCCGGAGGACGCCGATGCTGTTCTCGGTGGTCTGCGGTGAGATCTGGCCGGTGGTGAAGACATCGTCGCCGAGGGCGACGTTCTGGCGGGCCTGCGCGAAGAGTCGGGGCACGCCATCGGCGCCGACCTGGGCCACGGCCAGGCGTATGGACGTGGTCCCGACATCGATGACTGCGAGTTGTCGCACCTCACCGGCCATGGCAAGGAACCCTCTCAGGACACCGGAGCACCTCAGCGCCGGCCCTGCACCGCCTCGCGCACCCAGCCGGCCGCGCCGAGGACCGTGGCGTCATCGCCGAGCTTGGCCTCGACCGTCTGGAAGGTGCCGCGGAACGACGGCATGACACGGCTGCTGGCACTGGCAGTGACCTCCTTGAGGAAGATCCCCGGCATGGCCTCGACCAGGCCGCCGCCGAGCACGACGGTGTCCGGACCGAGGAGGTTGACCGCGTTGCCGACCGCCACGCCAATCCAGCGCGCCGCCTGGCGCACAATGCGCTCGACGACCACATCGCCGGCCTCGATCGCCTCGACCAGGGTGTTGCTGCGGACCTGCGCCAGGTCGGTGCCGGCCAGCTCGAGGAGGCGCGGCGCCTCGCCCCGGAAGGCCGCCGAAACCGCCGCCGCCGCAATCGCCACGCGGCTGGCCACCGCCTCCAGGCAGCCCTGACGGCCACAGCCGCACAGCGGCCCGTCGGGCTGGACCTGCATGTGGCCGATCTCCAGGACGCTGCAGCTCCGCCCGCGCAGAATCTGGCCCTCGTAGACGCAGCCGCCGCCAATGCCGGTGCCCGGGAAGACGCCCAGGAGACAGCGCGAGCCCTTGCCGGCGCCGAAGAGGTACTCGCCATACGTCCCCGAGTCGACGTCGTTGACGATCGCCGCCGGACAGCCGAAGGCGCCCTCGAGGACCTTCTTCACGGGGGCCTTCTTCCAGCCCAGATTCGGCGCGCTCAGCACGACGCCGGCCTCGGCATCCAGCGGCCCCGGGCAGCCCACGCCGATGCCGGCCAGGCGCTCATGCGACACGCCAATCTCCGCCAGGAGCTCCTCGATGGTCTCGACCATCCGCTCCAGGCCCGCCTTCTGACTCTCCGCGCCCTTGCCCTTGATCTTGCGGCGCTTGCCGCCGAGTTCCTTGAAGTCGGCGCCGTACGCCTTGACCTGCATCTTGGTGCCGCCCAGGTCGAAGCCTACCCAGATCTTGTCGTTGCCCATCGTCGTCGCCTCCTTCACAGTCCTGCGGAGCCCCCCCGCCGACGGCCCCGAACCGCAGTCCGAAGCACGGCCGGTCGACGGCTGACGGTCGCATCATCCGATGCCTACAGTAGGTGCCGGGCACCGCCGCCGCAAAAGACCCCGGCGGTTTTCAGCAACGGTCGTGCGCCGGAATGAGGCGCCCGCCCCGGCGGCCCGGGGGGCGCGGGGTGGCGCCGGGCCCTGGGGCTCGAGCCCGCCGGAAAGGGACTCAAGCGACTCAAGGGACTCCAGGATGTGGGCCGCCGAAGTCCCCAGTGTCCACAGTGTCCCCGGTGTCCCCAGTGTCCCCGGCCTGTCCGCCCGCCGCCAGGCCGGACAGACTCGCTGCGGGCGCGGTTGCCAACCGCCTCTCCAGCGGGCATAGTCTGGAGTTGCTGCCGGCACTCTCGCGGTGGTCGGCACGCCGGCGGCTCAGGCCGCGGTCACCACGGTCATCCAGCGCTCGAGGAGGCACACCCATGGCACGATCGACATCACGGCACTGGCGACCCATCGCCCTGCTCACCACTGCGGCCATGCTGAGCTGGTGCGCTCCGGTGGCCTACCCGCAGGGCGCCGCCGGCGCCGCGACCGTCGCGGTGGTCGAGGCCGGCCAGGCGCGGGCCCGGGTCGTCCTCCCGGCCGACGCCGGGAGTGCCCTGCGCGAGGCCGCGACGACGCTGGTCGAGGGCATCCGCCGGCGCTGCGGCGTCGGCCTCGAGGTCGTCACCGAGCCAGCCGAGGCGGCGCCGGGGCTGGTGGCCCTGCACTGCGGCCGCACCAGCGTCGCGGCCGCCGCCGACCTGGGGCTGGCCGGGCTGGACCCGGATGGCTTCGTCATCGCCGTGCCGGACACCCGCACCGTCCTTCTCGTCGGCGGCAGTGACGCCGGCACCGAGTACGCGATCTACGACTTCCTCGAGCGCTACGCCGGCCTGCGCTGGCTCTTCCCGGGGGCCCTGGGCGAGGTGGTGCCGCAGTCGCCGGACCTGCGCGTGCCGGTGACGACGGTGCGCTCGGAGCCGGCCTTCCAGCACCGTCTCTTCAGCGGCCTGGGCAAGGCCGAAGAGGGCGAGCACCGTGGTGAGCAGGCCCTCTGGGCACGCCGCAACCGCATGCGCGGCCGGGTGCAGTTCCACCACAACCTCTGGCGGCTCTTCCTGCCCGAAGAACTGACCGCGACACACCCGGAGGTCTACCCAGTCCTCGACGGCGAGCGCTTCCTCCCGGCGCCGGCGGCGGGCAAGACCACCGCCCAGGACGTCCGCGCTCAGGTCTCCTGGCAGCCATGCTTCACGGCCCCCGGCGGCGCCGAGCTGGCCGCCGGGATCATCCGCGACTACCTGACGCAGCATCCCGAGGCAACCTCGTACTCGCTGGGCATCAACGACTGCAACCGCTACTGCACCTGCCCCGCCTGCATGGCCCTCGACGGCGGCCGCGTCAACAGCATCGGCGTGCGCGACATCTCGGCCAGCTACTACACCTGGTGCAACGCCATCGCCGCCAGCCTCGCCAAGGACCGCCCGGATGCCTTGCTGGGCCTCCTCGCCTACAACGGCGCCTACAGCCCGCCGGAGGCCGTGCGCCTGGCGCCGCGGCTGGTGCCCTTCATCACCTACGACCGCATGAAGTGGTCCGACCCGGACCTGGCCCGCCTCGGCAAGGCCCACACCGAGGCCTGGGCCGCCAAGGCCGCCGTGCTCGGCTGGTACGACTACATCTACGGCGGCCAGTTCTACCTCATGCCGCGCGTCTACCCGCGCGCCATGGCCGACTACCTCCGCTACGGCTATGCCCAGGGCGTCCGGCACTACTACGCCGAGGCCTACCCGTCCGGCGACTGGCACGAGGGCCCGAAGCTCTACGTCGCCCTCAAGCTGCTCTGGGATCCGGCCCAGGATGTCGAGGCCATCCTGCGCGACTGGTACCAGAGCGCCGTCGGGCCGGCCGCGGCGCCGGCCCTGGCGCGCTACTTCGACTTCTGGGAGGGCTTCTGGACCCGGCGCGTCCTCACCACCGGGTGGTTCCGCAATAACGGCAACCGCCAGTACCTCGACTTCGGCAGCTCGGCCTACGCCGAAGCCCTGACCCTGAACGATCTGGACACCTGTGCGAAGGCCCTCGAGGAAGCCGTGCGCCTGGCTCCGGCAGGCCCCTGCCAGGAACGCGCGCAGTACTTCCTCGCCGGCTGGCAGCGCCGCCAGACGGAGATCCGCTCGCTGGTGCGCCTGCGCCGACCGGAGCGCGTCACCGTCCTCAAGCCCCTGCTCGCCAGCGCCTTCGACCGCAATCTCGATGGCTGGGGCACCTGGCAGCGCGACTACTCGAAGGCGACGTTCGCGCACGACCCGGCCGTGGGCCGCAGCGCCCCCGGGGCCCTGGTGGTCGACGCCGCGGCCTCGCAGCGGACGCCCCTGTGCTTCACCCGGTCCGTGCCGGTCGAGCCCGGCAAGACCTACCGCATCTCGGCCTGGTGGCGCAGCGCCGGTATCGAGGACACCGCCGCGATCAGCATCCAGGTCAAGTGGAAGGACGCCGCCGGCGCCTGGGTCAGCCTGGCCACCATGGCCAGCCACGACGGCGCGCCGTTCTCAGGCGAATGGAAACGCCTGGATGTCCACTACGAGACCGGCACCGACGGGCTCTGGGAGCGCGCCGACACGGCGATGTTCCTGCTCACGGTCGAGCAGACGGCCGCGGGGAAGGTCTGGTTCGACGACATCACCCTCGACGAGGTCGAGATCCCGGAGTGACCCGGCTCAGAACGCGTCCTCGTTGACCAGCGCACGCCCAGCCGCCGCAGGGCCGCCAGGCAGGCGCCGCAGCCGATGCAGCGCTCCGCCAGATACGAGAGCTGCGGCGCGCGCTGCTGCGACTCGGGGTTGTGACACCACCAGCAGCGCAGGGGGCAGCCCTTGAGGAAGACGGTGGTGCGGATGCCCGGGCCGTCGTGGATACTGAACGTCTGGATGTCGAAGACCGTGCCGGTCATGCGTCACCGCCTGCCGCGGGTCCTGCCTGTCACCTGGGTGTACCGCCCCGCGGCGCCGAACAGACCATCTCGTGACGCCGCGTCGATGGCAAGGCCGGCGGTGCCATGCCATAGTCGCGCAGAGGCGCCGCCGGCGGGCGTTGCGGCCAGGCCGCCGACGCGCAGCACGCGTGTGTACCGTCAACTCAAGGAGTCCCTTCCATGACAGCGCGAACCCTGAGCATCCTCTGCTTCGGCGCCCACCCCGACGACTGCGACTTCCGCTTCGGCGGCGCCGCCATGCTCTACCGCGCCCTCGGGCACCGCGTCACCTTCGTCTCGATGACCAACGGCGACACGGGGCACCACGACATGGGCGGCGGGCCCCTGGCCCGGCGCCGCCGCGACGAGGCGATGGCCTCGGCACGCATCGCCGATATCGACTACCGCGTCCTGGATATCCACAACGGCGAGCTGGTGGCGACGCCGGAGCTGCGCAAGGTCGTCATCCAGATCATGCGCGAGGTCCAGGCTGACCTCGTCCTCTGCCACCGCGACCACGACTACCACCCCGACCACCGCGCCGTCGGCACCGTCGTTCAGGACGCTGCCTACACGGTGACCGTGCCGAACGTCGCACCGCTGACACCGCACCTGCGCCAGGCGCCGGTGCTCGGCTACTTCTACGACGCCTTCCGGCAGCCGGTGCCCTTCGTCCCGCACATCGCCATCGACACCGACCCGGTCATGGAACGCAAGATCGACATGGGCTGCTGCCACGTGTCACAGGTCTTCGAGTGGCTGCCCTACAATGGCGGCACGCTCGACAAGGTCCCCGCCTAGCCGGCCGCCCGGCGCGCCTGGTTCGCCGAGATCCACCGCCGGCGCTTCGCCGCCATCGCCGAGCATTCGCGCGAGGCCCTCATCGCCCTCTACGGCCCCGAGCATGGCCGCAAGGTGCGCAGCGCCGAGTCGGTCATGATCTCGGAGTACGGCCGCCCCCTGCCCCGCGAACGCTACCGCGAGTTGTTCCCCTTCCTCCCCGACGTCCCGGCCCCGACACAGGCGTGAGGCAATCGCTCACGGCGACCCGGAGGCCGAAGGGTGAGAGAACCGGATGTTGAGACAGCCTTGGGGGTTGAAAGCCTGACCAGGCGTGCCATAGTACGAGACTTACGGCATACCATCGCTGTTGCGAATTCAGTCAGGAGTCCATACCATGTCCATTCACCCGAGCCTGAAAACCCAGGGCGCCACCAGCGAAAAGCGTAACGTCCTGAAGCGCTTTGAGCGCGTTGACATCCTGCGCAAGGATGGCCGTTATAAGGACGGCCAGAAGGTCTGGGGCCTCCCCAAGACCAAGCCGGTGCCCTGAGCGATCCCTCCAGGATCGACACGAGCCCAAGGCCGCCAGGCAGCCCACTGCCGGCGGCCTTGGTCATTTAAGGCCCCGCGGCGGCAGGGCGGACCGCCGAGGCGGCGGTCACCAGCCGATCGGCGGGCGCCGTGGGCGGCGCCCGTGGTCGCGCTCGGCTCGCGCGACCTACTCGCCGGACGCCGGACGCCCGACCCCCGAGGCCCGACGCCCGGTAGAGCCGACCCTCGACCCTCGACCCTCGGAAAGGTGAACGCCCAACGCTGAACGCCCAACGTCCAACGCTCAATGCCGGACGCCAGCCCCCTCGACCCTCGACCCTCGGAAAGGTGAACGCCCAACGCTGAACGCCCAACGTCCAACGCCCAACGCCGGACGCCAGCCCCCCTGACCCCCGACCCTCGACCCCCGACCCCGTGCCCGAAGACCGCGTCCGTGTCCGTCCGTGCCCGTCAGTGTTCGTCCGTGTCCTGGGCGCGGCGGCCGCGTTCCCGCGGCCCGGTAAAGCCAACCCTCGACACCCGA
>JAAYZO010000167.1 GCA_012514865.1 Lentisphaerota bacterium
CCCGCGGCGCCGGCGGGCCCCGGCGGGACCGGCCCGCCGGGGCTGCCGGCGGACGCGGCCGACGGCAGCGCCGGTGCCGGCGCGGCGGCCGGCGCACTGGCCGCCGCGGGCTTCCGCAACGCGGCCGCCTTGATCAGCGCCACCGCCTGCGCCGCGACGTCCTCGGGGTCGACCGGGTAGGCGACGACGCCGACGTGCTTGCCGAGGGTGCCCTCGAGGTCGCCGAGGGCGTCGACCTCGGGCAGGAGGATCGGCGTCTCGGCGCCGGCCGGGCTCTCGCGCAGACGGCACGCCAGCTCGAAGTTGGTCAGGCCGGCCTGCTCGAAGTTGAGCACGAACAGCGCCACCTCCGCCCGTGACAGGCTCCCGACGACCTCGTGCGGCGTGGTGCAGAACACCACGGGCAGGCCGTCGCCGAGGCCTTTCTGCTCGATGGCATCGCAGATCGCATAGGCATCGGGGTTGTCACCGCCGACCACGACATGGGGCATGGCTACCGTCTCCGCCTCAGGGCTCCACCGCCTCGAACCATCCGAAGGCCGAGGCGTCCTTGTTTCCGCAGATGCCGGGTGTCCACTCCAGCCAGCCTCGGAAGCTCTCGCCGTCGTGGTCGTTGACTGTCATCGACCAGGCCAGCCGGCGGCCGGCGCGCAGGCCGGTCACCCCGAGGGCCGACCAGGGCACCGCGGCCTCGTAGCAGGTCTCGGTGCCGGTCCGGACGACCTTCAGGGGTATATCGGTACGGATGCCCTGATCCGGCATCCAGGCGAAGACCTCGGGGCCCTGCGGGCCGAGGGTCAGGCCGAGTTCGTGTTCGGTGCCGTCGTAGCCGGCCGCGGCGGCAGGCGGGCCGTTGCGGAAGGCGAGCTGGATGCAGTCGCCGCGCCAGATCTGCGAGCCGCTCTCGGTCTGGTGGTGGGCGTTGTCGGTGACGGTCACGCCGAGGTAGAGGGCCTGCTCGTCCCACTGCAGGCGTACGGCCGCCGAGCAGTCCGCGGCGCCGCCGTAGGCGTCGCTGATGCGGATGGTGTCGGCGGCGGTTCCGCCGAGGTGGAGGCTCGGCTCGACGGCCCACTCGTCGAGGCGGCCGTCGATGACCGGCGGCGCCGCGGCGCGGTGGGCCAGGGCCAGCGGCCGCGAGGCGAGGACCTCGACCGCGTGAGCGCTCGCCGCCTCGACCAGGCGCACCTGCAGGGCCGCGGACGTGGCCTGGCCGGTCGCCGGCAGGCGCACCCGCAACAGCAGGCTGCGGCTCGCGCCGGCCGCGAGGACGCCGACGTCACAGGCGTCGCCCGGCTCGATCAGCCAGCCCGCGGGACGGTCGACCTGCAGACGCACCCGACGGGCGCTGCGGCTGTGGTTGCGTACCGTCACCGGCAGGAGGAAGCTCTCGCCGCCGCGGACGCTCGACGGGCAGGCGCTGACCACCTCGACGGCGTCGCGGTAGATGACCTCGATCTCACGACGCAGGCGCTGCTCGCCCAGGGCGACTTCCAGCACGGCACGGTCGCGATCGCCGCTGCCATCGCCGGCCCAGACCAGGCGGCGGGCCGTGACGGCCGCGGCGGGGGTCGCCGTGACCGCCTCGGCCGCGCCGTCCGGCCAGCGTATCGACAGGGCCGGCGAGCCGGCGCGCTCGGCTGTGACGCCGACCGCCACCTCGAGCGGCTCGCCGCGCACGACGTTCTGCACCGCCGCCGGCAGGGCCACCGTCAGGCCGGCCTGGCGTAGCGCCGTTGCGAAGAGGTAGTCGCGGGCGCAGCCCGCCAGGACCGCGTCCGGCCCGTCGGCCAGGGCTCGGGCGCGCGCCGCGGCCTCCGGAGCGGCCGCACGCAGGACCAGGCCGCGGATCTCGCGGGCCGCCAGGATGTCCTCGCGCTCCACCGCCGGCCCGGCGCTCTCCTGCCAGGGAGCGCGGCCTGCCGGGGTCAGGCGCTCGACCAGCCAGGCCGACGAGGCGGCCTCGAGCCAGTCGCCCGGGCGCACTGCGTAGCGAATCGCCTGCGGGCGGTCGCTGCTGTTCATCAGGAAGACGCCGAGTTCGCCGGAGCGGCTTCGCCAGAGGGTCCCCTGCACCACCGGCAGGCTGGCGCTGTGCGGCTGGCGGCGGTTCCAGGTCACCGTCTGCACCGGCAGCGGCTCGAGGGGCCGGATCTCGTCGAGGAGTTCACCGAAGACCATGAAGTCCCTGGCAGCGAGGCGCAGTCGCGACAGCTCGAGGGTGAGGGCGAGCTTCTCGGCGTGGGCGGGCTCGAGGAGCCACTCGGAGTTCCAGCCGAGCTGGCAGCCCCAGAGGAGATCGCGGCCCTGGGCGAGGGCGTAGGCGTCGAGGTCATCGGCGGGCGACTGCGGGCTGGTGAAGTAGAGGGTATAGCCGGAGTAGACAGCCGGCAGGAGCGGCACGTCGTTGTCGTGGCGCGGGTTCCAGGCGAGGTAGGCGTCGATGGTGTCCATGTAGGGCTCGGCGGTGTTCTCGGTCGTGAGGGCCACGCCCCTGGCGGCGGCCTCGGCCTTGATGCGCTCGAGCATGACGCGGTAGGCGTCGACCCAGTGCCGTCCGCCGCCGAGGGTGTGTCCGTGGCTCGAGTCGAAGCATGGCGCCGGGCGTGCCGCCCCGATCTGGTCGAGGTAGATAGCATTGACGCCGCACTCGTCGATGAGGCGGTGGCAGATGTCGGCGACGGTGTCCTGCCAGAGGGTCGTCGTCGGGCACATCGGGCAGAGCCGCCGGCCGGAGCCGTAGGTCTCGATGTAGACCTCGCCCGAGGGGCGCTTGCAGGCCGCGGCGCGGCCGCGCTCGGCGAAGCTCGGGATATCGTGGTCCCAGAGGCGGCCGTTGATGTAGGGCATGACCACCTGGCCCTGCGCCACGAGGTCGCGCACGACCTCGGCGACGCCGGGCTTGGTCGGGAAGTACTCCGGGTAGGTGTGGTCGAAGGGGATCTCGTGCCAGTTGTACCAATGCAGCCCGACCGGCACCGCGCACGCCGCCCCGGCGCGCTGCATGACGCGGCGCGTGCCATCGGCGGGGCCGCTGTGGATCCACCACATGCCGAGGTCCTTGAGCACCGCCGGCACGTCGGCGCGGTCGGCGATCCAGCCCTTGCGCGTCCAGGCCTGCCGGCTGGCCCACTGCCGGTACAGCCGTGCCGCCTGCCACCAGTCGCCGGTGTAGGTCGCCACCACCACCGGGAAGGGCACCGCCTCGGCGCGACCCGGCACGCCGGCGTCGGCGGCCAGGGTGACGACGCTGGCGTCCTGGGCGCCGCTGATGGCCAGGGTCTTGGTGCGGGCGCCGTCGTCGTGGGCGCCGAGGTAGAGCCCGGCCTGGTCGAGGTTGAAGGCCATGAACTGCACCGGACAGCCCGCCGAGGGATAGGGCGCCTGCAGCGACTGACGGTTCTGGCGCATCAGGGTGCCGCCCCAGTTGCCGCGCGGCATCAGCACGTCGGCGCTGCCCGGCGGACAGACTGTCGTCAGGAGCGGAAAGGCGCTCTCCCAGAGGCCGAAGCGGGCGCTGCGGCTGGTGACCTGCAGGCGCCACTCGCTGGCGTTGCGGTCGGCGCGCAGGAGGACGGTGGCGACGACGTCGAGGGCGCCGGCCTCGCCCGGCAGGTCGAGCCCCTTCCAGGTGAAGGTCAGCAGGCGGCCCTCAGGCGTCGCCGTCGCCGCGGCGCTCCGCTCGGCCGGGCTGCGGTTGTCGACCACGGCCTCCTCGAAGGGCTTCTCGGTGGAGCCCTCGGGCACGACGCGCTCCGGCGTGCGCAGGGTCAGCCGCCAGAAGCCCGGGGCGTCGTCGCGCGGATGCACGAAACGCGCCCCGGCCTCGCCGAGGGCCTGGATGCTGGTGCAGGCGTAGCCGCCCTCTGGACCGGCGAAGGTCAGCGCCAGGCCGTCATGGCGCAGCTCGTAGGCCGCCTCGGGTGGCTTCGCCGACGCCGCCAGGGGCGAGACGACGCCCTGGAGCGTCCGCACCAGCGGCCGGCGCTGCGGGCCCAGCCAGCGCCCGTACCAGGCCGCGTCGGCCGCGGCCGGTCCGACATACAGGCAGCCCTCGAGATGCGCCTGGCGGGCCTGCCAGGGGCCCCGTGAGCGCGTGACGTAGTAGACGAACTGGTCCGAGGCATCCCAGCCGATGCACGGGCCGCCGCCGACGCCGACCGCGTCGCTGGCGGTCGCCATCAGGGCCCAGCGCGACCCCGCGACCGAGACGCTGCGCGTCCCCGGCGACTGGGCGAGGTGCTCAGCCGGCGGCTCGCCGGTCAGGAAGGAGCTGTAGCGGTACGTCTTACGGCTGAGGTGGAGGAAGTGGTGTTCGTTCCAAAGCAGGTCGTCGTCGCGTTCGGCCTCGGCCGTGACCTCGATCACCGGCGAGAAGGGCGTGTAGACATAGCGGTAGGTGATGCGGGGCAATCCGGGCGCGGGCTGGCCGCCGCGGGCGTAGCGTGTGCGGGCTTCGACGACGACCCTGACCGGGCTGGCGAAGGCGACTGCGGCGGTGGCCTCGGGGTCGGCGGCGGCCTCGAAGCCGCCGCGCTGTTCGGGCTCGCCCTGGGCCCGGTGCACGCGGTCGAGGAAGTACAGATCCGGATCGCGCTGACCCGAGACGCGGAACACGACCTGCCCCGGAAAGCCGCCGCCGCCGCGTCGCGGATGCGTGACCTCGAAGTAGGCGTTACGCACCGTGATGCCGGTCTCGGTCTCGCTGACCTGCAGGTCGTCGAGGGCGGCCGCGGCGGGCTCGCCCCGCCGCAGCGCGAAACGCCGCGGCAGGCCCGGGCCGGTCAGGCCCGGCATGACCCAGGACAGCACCGGCGCCGCGCCGCTGGGGTCCAGCGCCCAGGGCACGGCCTGGCCGCCGGCGGCGCCGCCGTCGACCTCGACCAGCGTCAGGCCCGCCAGCGCCGCGGACTGCGCGGGCGTCAGCGTCAGGCTGGCGGACTGCTCGAAGCTCTCGAAGGGGCCATTGACCACCTCGATGACGGCCGACTCGATCCCGGCCGGCGCCGCGGCGAAGCCCAGCGCGGCGACCAGGCCGATCAGGGCCAGGCGGGACCCTCTCGTGCAAGCTCCGGTAGACATGGCGCTAACACCCCTCTCGTGCACTCGACGCGACACCCAGGTCACCGACGTACAGTCGCCGGACAGGGACAGCCCGAACGATCGCTCGCCACGGGCGCTGGAGCGCGAGTGTCCACAGACGCGAACGCGTCCACGAGCCGCAACGGCGTTGACAGCACGGCGACGCGATGTTGCACGCGATCCACGGCCGCCGCCGGCAACACCCCGCCGCGACCCACCGACAGACACTCCGCACGATAGCCCGCCTGCGCCGAAAGTCACCCCCGCGCGCGGCCGCGGCCGGGCGGTGCTATGTTTCCTGCGGTACCGGCTCCGCCGGCACGGCCGAGAGCCCGGCGCGAGGCCGTGCGCCGGCGCGCCCGGCAGGACGCCGCAGGGCCGGCGCCGGCAGCGATGCCGACGGCAAGCCTTCAACGCGATGGGAAGTGCGAGGACCTCAAGCGATGCGACGCCAACGCCTGGATCAGATTTCCTGGGAGGACTTCCAGAAGCTGCCGTTGTCCAAGAAGGGGCCGTATTTTCTGCAGAGTGACGGCCAGCCATACCACGTCCTGATCGCCCAGCAGTTCGACCGTGCCAGCCTGGACCACCTCTGCCACCTGGCCACGCGCATCCGCCGCATCGCCAAGAGCAAGCAGGGCATGGAGTTCCTCGCCGGACTCCTGCCCCACAAGCGCGCCATGCTCGACTTTTCGCAGCCGAGCAGCCGTACCTTCCTGTCGTTCTACGCCGCCTGCCAGATCCTCGGCCTCAAGGTCGCCGAGGTCCGCGACCCGGCGACCTCCAGCGAGATGAAGGGCGAGTCGCGCGAGGACTCGGTGCGCACCTTCAGCTCCTACTTCGACATGATCATCATGCGCACGCCGCTCCAGGGCTTCGCCGAGAAGATGGCATGGCTGCTGAGCAACACCGAGCGGCCCATACCGATCATCAACGCCGGCTCCGGCAAGGACCAGCACCCGACCCAGGCCCTGCTCGATATCTATACCCTGCAACGCAGCTTCGAGAAGATGAACGGCATCGAGGGCAAGACCATCGTCTTCGTCGGCGACCTCGCCCGCGGCCGCACCGTGCGCAGCCTGTCGTACCTCCTCACCAAGTACCCGAACGTCACTCAGTACTTCGTGGCCCCCGAAAAACTGCAGATCCAGCAGGACGTCCTCGACCAGCTCGACGCGGCCGGCGTCACCTACCACGTCACCCAGGACTTCGAGGCCGTCCTGCCCGTGGCCGATGCCATCTACATGACTCGCATCCAGGACGAGTGGGACGAGGACGGCGAGAGCCAGCGCGTCGATATCAGCAAGTACTACTTCAAGGCCGAACACCTGGCCCAGATCAAGTTCAGCACCATCATCATGCACCCCCTGCCCCGCCGGCAGGAAATCGCCGCGGCGGTCGACCACGACCCCCGCGCCATGTACTGGCGCCAGATGCGCAATGGCATGTGGGTCCGCAGCGCCCTCATCGCCAGCATCTTCGACCGCCACGAGGAAATCGACGCCTACTACCAGCGCTACCTGAAGTAGCCGGCGCCGGGCGGCCAGCGAGGGGGACACCAGGGACCCAAGGGACTCAAGGGACCCAAGAAGAACCCGGGACAGCCGGGAGGCGAAGGCGCCTCGGCGAGGCGCGAGACCGCGCCGCCCCGGCCCGGTGTCCCCGGTGTCCCTGGTGTCCCCGGTGTCCCCACAGCCTGATCCACCGAGCGGAGCTGGCCGACGGCCGGCTCCGCGGAGGGGATCAGGCTCAGTGGTGCGAGAAGACGCGTTCGGGGGCGTGGCAGAGGGCCACGCCGAGCTCGTTGGCGCGGGCGATGACCTCGGCGTCCTTGATGGACCCGGCCGGCGCCATGATGGCGCGCACGCCGGCCTTGGCGGCGACCTCGACGCCGTCGGGGAAGGGGAAGAAGCCATCGCTGGCCATGGCGGCGCCCTCGAGGGTCTCCTTGCCGGCGTACTTCTGGCGGCACTTCTCGACGGCCTGCTCGACGGCGCCGACGCGGTCCTGCTCGCCGGTGCCGACGGCCAGGGAGCCGCCGTTCTTGACGATGATCACGCCGTTGGAGCGGACGCTGAGGTTCATGTACCAGGCCACGAGGAGATCGCGGCGCTGGGCGGCGGTTGCCGGGACGGTGCTGACGACGCGTCCGAGGGCCTTGCTCTCGGCCTCGGCGGGCTTGATGTCGTCGACGCCGCGAACCTGCGTAAGCAGGGGATCGGCGACCACCAGCGAGCCGTCGCAGAGGACCTTCACGGTGCGGTAGCCCTCGACGCTGTCGCCGACGAACTTGGGCAGGCTGGCGAGGTCGCCGCACTGGAGGATGCGGACGTGCTTGTTGAGTTTGGCCTCGGGGTCGTTGAAGAGCTCGAGGGCGGCGGGCTCGAAGTCCGGCGCCACGACGCACTCCACGAAGGTCTTCATGATCTCGCCGGCGGTGGCCGCGTCGACCCGGACATTGAAAGCGACGACGCTGCCGAAGGCGGCGCGCGGGTCGGAGTCGCGGGCCTTGATGTAGACGTCGAGGGTGGTATCGCCGGGGACGGCCACGGCGGCGCCGCTGGGATTGACGTGCTTCATGCAGGCGCAGGCCGGCTCGCTGAAGAACTTGAGGATGTTCAGGGCGTAGCTGATGTCCTCGAGGTTGGTCTGCGAGAGGCCGCTCTTGCCGGTCTTGAGGACCTTCATGCCGCCGATGACCGGGTTCGTGCCGGCGAGTTTGTAGAAGGCGGCGGTCTGGTGCGGGTTGGTGCCATAGCG
>JAAYZO010000168.1 GCA_012514865.1 Lentisphaerota bacterium
GACACCGGCAACCCCGTGATCGTCGCGGGCATTCAGTCGGTGTACAAGCGCGCCTGCGAACTGGGGCCCTTCGATCTGGCCATCGTCGATGAATGCCATCGGATAAGCCCGGACGGGGAGACCATGTTCGACACCTTCTTCGAGGAAGCGCGGGTCGTCAACCCCAACCTGCGCGTCATCGGGCTGACCGCCACGCCGTACCGGCTTCAGGGGGGGCTCATCTGCAAGCCCGAGAACCTGCTGAACCATGTCTGCTACGAGGCGGGGCTGCGCGAGATGATCGTCCAAGGCTACCTCTGCCGCCTGCGCTCGCGCGGCGGCCGGGCCCGGGCCGATCTCTCCGGTGTGCATGTGCGCGGTGGTGAGTTCGTTGCCAGCGAGATGGAGGCGGCCATGGACCAGGACAACCTGGTGCGGGCGGCCTGCCAGGAGATCGTCGAGCTGACCCGCGACCGGAACTCGGTGCTGATCTTCGCGACCGGCGTGGCACACTGTCAGCACGTGGCCGCCGAGATCACCCGCGTCTCCGGGAAGGAATGCGGCGTCATCACCGGCGACACGCCGTCGGGCGAGCGTGCCGAGACCATTTCGCGCTTCAAGGGCGAGCAGGTGCCGGACACGCTCTTCGAGCCGAAGCCGCCGCTCAAGTTCCTGGCGAACGTCAACGTCCTGACCACCGGCTTCGATGCCACCAACGTCGACTGCGTCGTGCTGCTGCGGCCGACCATGTCCACGGGGCTGTATGTCCAGATGGTCGGGCGCGGCACCCGCCTGCATCCCGGCAAGGACGACTGTCTGGTCTTGGACTACGGCGGCAACGTGCTCCGGCATGGGCCCGTGGACGCCGTGCGCGTCAACAGCCAGGGCAATGGCGACGGCGAAGCGCCCGCCAAGGAGTGTCCGTCCTGCGGCGCGCTGGTGCATGCGGCCTACCAGACCTGTCCCGAATGCGGCGCGGCGTTCCCGCCGCCGGACCGGCAGCCCCACGAGGCGCAGGCCGATGGCTCCGCCATCCTCTCCGGCGAGATCACCGACACCGACTACGAGGTCCACGCCACCTACTACTCGGTCCACACCAAGCGCGGCGCGGATGACGACCATCCCAAGACCATGCGCATCGAGTACCGCACCGGCTGGCAGCACTACGTCAGCGAATGGGTCTGCCCGGAACACACCGGCTGGGCCCGGCAGAAGTTCGTGCAGTGGTGGTCGGAACGGTCGATGATGCCGCCGCCGACCAGCGCCGCCGAGGCGGTTCGCCTGGCCGAGGACGGGGCGCTGGCTCCGACCCGCCGGGTCACCGTGCGCGCGGTCTCCGGCGAGAAGTTCGACCGGGTGACCGCCTACGAACTGGGGCCGAAGCCCGAGTACTACCCGGAGCCGGGCTGGAACGACTGCCGCGACGAGGAGCCGCAGCCCGCACCGGCACTGGCCTGGGGCGACGATGACGACATTCCGTTCTGAGGGGGCGGGCGATGAACAACAACGACACGATCATCTCCACCCTGCGCCTGCTCTACCAGCCGGGCGACGTCTTCGAAATCCGGGTGCTCGACGCCGAGCGCCCGGGCTTCCGGCGTCCCCATATCGAGTCCGGCTATTTCGACTATGAACACATCGGCGACGTGCCGCAGACCCTGGCCGAGATCACCACGGCCATGGGCGTCTACGTCACCATGAACCCGGTGAATCCGTCGCTCCTGGCGCGCTCGGCCAACCGCCTGA
>JAAYZO010000021.1 GCA_012514865.1 Lentisphaerota bacterium
ATGTACAGTACCGGATTGCTGTGCTGGGCTGTCATCTCAGGGTCTCCTCGTGTTGGCAGACTGATGTTCCGCGACAGAACTTCAGGCTAACGCGGGTTCCCTTGACAGTCCAGCATAGCATCTCCACACCGGTGGCGAGCGATGTTCCGCCCTGCCACATCCGGCGCACCGTGCGCCAGCGGGGCGGAAGTGGGCGCCACGAGCCGAGTGGCGCTCCCCCGGGCGCTGCCGGCGCCCGGGAGGTCCACGGACGGCGCCGTGGACCTACTCGCCTGCGCCGGTGAGTTGGCTCGTGTGCGTGGCGTGCGGCGTTCTGTCGCAGACTTTCAGCCTGCGATGCGTAACCTCCCATTCCCCAGGGCGTTGCCCTGGGCTGATGAATGATGCCCTTTCAGGGCGCCAGGCCGAACGTCCGGCCTGATACGGACTGTCGACCCTCCCGGCGCCGCCGGGAGGGCGGAGCATCCGTCAGGCCAGGATGGCCTCGATGGCCTTGGCGGTCTCGGCCGCCGGCGCGGTCAGCAGGGCGCCGATGCGGAGGCTGACGCGGCGGCTGGCGCCGGGGAGGATCGCCTGGACGTTGCCCTTGGCCTTCTCGGCGCTGAAGCCCTCCGGCTCGGCCGTCGCCGGCAGGACCAGGCCCATGGCGCGTTCGTCGCCGGTGTTGGCGATCCAGCGCACCGCCTTGCCGAGCTGCTCGGGACGGTGCGCGACGTAGTCGGCGCGGCCGTCGGGGTGCACCTGCATGCTGTGGGCCCAGCCCTGCGCGTCGGCGAGGTAGTCGAGGTAGAGGCAGACCTCCGGGTTGTACGGGGTGCTCTCGGAGAAGACGTTGTGGAGGGCCGGATCGGCCGCCAGGCGGTCGAGCAGCTCGCGGTAGCCCGGCGGCGTGGTGACGTGCGAGGGCACGCTGCGACGGACGCGGACATGCTCGGGCGTGCACGGCGCGCTGTACACCAGGCGGGCTCCGTCGGCAGGGCGGAAGTTGATGTGCGCCAGGTACATCCATGGCATCGGTGAGCGCCGGAGGTTGGTCACCTCGAGACTGACGTCGTAGACCGGCCGGCCCGGCCGCAGGGTGATCCCGGCCCGGGCCAGGTAGTGGCCCGCGAAGGCGACGCGATGCTCGTAGGTCCCGCCCAGGGTCAGGAAGGGGCCCTCGGCGTCCTCGCCCAGGAGGAGGTACGCCTCCTGGTAGGGTGCGTTCGGCAGTTCGCCGTGCAGGGCATGGCGGTCATCGGGGCCGGGCACGCCCATGGCCAGGGCGCCGCAGTGCAGGAGGAAGGCGCCGTAGGTCGACAGGTAGTCACGGGTGGGCACGGGCTCCTGGAAGGTCGTCTGCATGCCGAGGGGCCGGCCGTGCACGTGTGCCGACCAGATCTGCTGGCCCTGCCAGGGCAGCACCACCAGGTTGCCGGGGGCGTTGTGCAGACGCACCGCCGGCACGCCGGTGCTGAAGCGGAAGGCGCTGACGCGGAAGTGGTCGTTGGCGAGCAGGGTCCGCTCGGTCTCGCCACAGAGGCCGGGCTGGAGTTCGATGCGGGTGGTAGCCTGGGTCATGGTTGCGTCCTCCTGAACGCCCCGGCGCCTGCGGCCGCACGCGCGGGCAGGTCGGCCGATGCCGGCGTCCTCCGCACAATGTCGGCTCTCCGAGGCGCCGATGCAACTGCACGGGCGCACCGCGTCTCGTGGGGAATGCCCCAGTCGAGCCGGAGGCGGCTCGTAGGACCGATCGCGGTGGGGTGCTGTCGACGCCGTGGCGGCTCGTGGGCGCCTTCGCGCCTGTGGACACCCGCGCTCCACCGCGCCTGGCGAGCGGTCTCTCGTGCGGTGCTGCCCGGCGCCCCCGTGCGCCGGTGACGCCGCCTCAGCCGCCTGTCTGGCGCAGGATGGCGCCGACGGCCTGCACGAAGCCGTCCATCTCCTCGTCGGTGCCGATGGTGATGCGGATGTAGTCGCGCACCCGGTCGAGGTCGAAGTAGCGCACCAGGTAGCCGCGCTCGCGCAGGTCGCGGAAGAGGGCCCCGGCGGCGATCGCCCTCGGCGGGCGGGCCAGGATGAAGTTGGCCTGTGACGGCGGCACCGCGAAGCCCATGGCCTCCAGGGCCGCGACCAGACGGCCGCGCGTGGCGCGGATGCGCTGGACATTGCTGAGCATGGCGTCGCGGTCCTCCAGGGCGGCCAGGCCGAGGGCCTGCGTCAGCATATCGAGGTTGTAGGAGTCCTTGACCTTCATCATCTCGGCGATGAGATCCGGGTGGGCGAAGGCCAGGCCCAGGCGCAGGCCCGCCAGCGAGTAGCTCTTCGAGAAGGTCCGCGAGACCACCACATTCGGGAAGCGCTGCACGAAATCGAGGCAGTTGTCGTCGGCGAAGTCGGCGTAGGCCTCGTCGATCCAGACCACGCCAGGGAAGTCATGGCAGATTGCCTCGAGGCTCTCGCGGGCGCAGGCATTGCCGGTGGGGGCGTTGGGCCGGCAGAGGATGAGCAGCGAGGCCCGCGCCCGCGCCGCCTGGGCGGCGGTGTCGGCGGGCGGGTCGAAGCGCGCGTCGAGGGCGATGGGGACGTGTGCTGCGCCCTGGATGTCGGCCAGGACCGGGTAGAGCGAGTAACTCGGCTCGGCGTAGGCCAGGGCGCCGCCCTGGTCGACGAAGGTCCGCACCGCGATGGTCAGCAGGTCGTCGGAGCCATTGCCGGCGATGGCCCACTCGGGGCCCAGACCCAGCGGCTGTGCCGCGGCGCGGCGCAGGTCGGTGGCGAGGGGGTCGGAGTAGAGCCGCAGGCGGGCCGGGTCGAACGACCGCAGCGCCGCCGCCACGCGCGCTGAGGGCGGGTACGGATTCTCGTTGGTGTTGAGCTTGACGTAACGGCGGTCGCGGGGCTGCTCCCCGGGGGTGTAGCCGGCGATGCGGACGATGGCAGATCTGGCCAGTGGCATGGACGTGTACCTTCCGACGCTGCGGGCCCGCGGCCGGCCCCCGAACGACGCGTGGGCCACCCTGGTCCAATCGGGGCGGGCCGGACCCGGAACCCGGCACTATAAGCAGGCGACCGCACCCCCGCAATCGGTGGCGCGGCCGCCACAGGGCTGTTCGAAAGTCCGGTTCTGGCACTCCTCCAGGGCGCATGGCGTGCACTCCGCGGTTCCGGGGGTCGTACTCCGCACGACCCCCGGCTACGATCTTGCACCCGTCGGGGGTGACCGAGAGACGCTGACGCGATCTTCGAACAGCCCTGCGGCCGCCAGGGCGGCGCCATACCAGGAGCGCTGAGGAATTCTGCATCGAGGCCGACATTGACAACCGTGTCGACAGATGGTACTATGAGACCTGTTCAGCGGAAAGACTGAAGGACTGGACAGGGGGGCGTTTGAGGTGCCGCCGAGTCGGGGAAGGCACCTCTCGGTTCCGGCTCCACGCCGGTCGGTGGCGGAGTGGGGACGGGGCGTATGCCGTGCACGGTGGAGGCGTCGGCCGCGTCGAATGGCGTCGGTTGGCGGTAGTACACACTCACCATGTCAGACATGCAGACGCAGAACATGACGCTGATGTTCGTGGACATCCCGACCATCGGGACAATCCGCGAGCAGAAGGGCGAGGAGGCCGCGCGGGAGTACCAGCAGCGCTGTCTGGCTCTGCTGGGCGAGGTGCGCAAGCACTTCGCCGGGAACCTCGTGCGGTCGATTGGCGGGACTCTGCTGTGCTCCTTCACCGATGCCGGTGATGCGGTTGAAGCGGCCGTCCGCATGCAGGAGGCGATGGTCAGCAGCGGCCTGACCGAGGGCGGTGTCCAGGTCCGCATGGGCCTGCATGCCGGCACGGTTCATGTGCGCGCCGG
>JAAYZO010000169.1 GCA_012514865.1 Lentisphaerota bacterium
CGCCAGGCGGCGGTGCCGGCGATGGGCCAGAGCCGGCCATCGCCATCGAGGTCGGCAAGGGCGAGGCCCTGCACGCGCGCGGGCATGTAGTGGTTCCGTGGCAGGGTAACGGCCCAGCGGCGCTGCCCGGGGGCGCTCCAGGCCTGGACCTGGGCGTCGTCGCTGCCGGCCAGGATGCTCGTTGCGTTCTCGCCGTGCAGGCGTCCGCTGAGGAGGCAGCGCACCGCGCCGCCGGCCTGGCCGACCGGTGTCGTCGTGCCATCGGCGCCGATGCGGACGACGGTGCCATCGTCGCAGCCGCAGAGCCAGCCGTCGGCATGTGCCGCCAGGGCGCTGGCCGGCGCGCTGAGGCGCACGGCGCGAGCCCCCGCCGCCGGCCGCGAGGGCACTGACCGCGTCACCAGCCCCGCCGGCGATGGCGCCGCGAGCGCCGCCATCAGCCCGGTGAGGTCCGCTGCGAGCAGCGTCACGCCGTCGCGCCGCAGGCCGTCCGCCACGAGGTCGATGGCCGGGCCTTCACCCTCGAGCCGCAGCCGCCCGTCGGACCAGGCCAGACGCCGGCGACAGGCGCCGCCCAGGCCGGGGCAGACGAGGTTGACGAAGGCCACGCGCTGGCCCGCCTGGAGGCGCAGCAGGCGGCGCTCGCAGAGGACCTTCGGGGCCGAGTCGCCATAGGGGTAGGGCGGGTAGTCGACCGTGTTCAGGGGCGGCGGCTCGGTGGTCAGCTCGCGCGCCGAGGCGGTGGTCTCGGCGATCCAGCAGGAGGCGCCTTCCTGAGTGATGCGCAGGCCGTCCGGGGTAGCCTCGGCCGCGCCCAGGGTGCGCCAGGTGCAGCGCAGGTCGTAGTCGCCCGCCTGACGGGCGGTGAGGGTGTCGGCCACGACGAGGCAGTCGTCCTGGAGCCAGAGGAGGGTCCTCTCCCAGTCGCAGCCGTTGGTGTCAGGGAGGGTCGAGCGGACCAGTGCCCCGCCGGGGAAGGTGCTGGCCTGGTCGCAGCGTGCCGTCACCGGCGGCACGTCCTGGCGGCCGTCGCGGATGACGGCGATGGTGTTATGCTGGGCCGGTCCGCGCCGGATGTAGTCGCAGTCGACGAGCCAGAGGCGCTGGCGCCACTGGTACTGGCTGATGGTGTTCGCATCGGGGTGGCCATGCTGGCCGGCGCCGAAGCCCTGCAGGAGGATGTAGTCGTCGTCGGGCGCCCATCCCCCGCGCAGCGAGATCTTGTCGAAGCCATCCTCGGGGGGGACATTCGGTGAGCGCAGGGGCGGCGGGTAGCCGGGGAAGGCCGGCCGGCCGGCCCAGGCGTGGATCACCGGGTCCATCGGCAGGCGGAAGAGCCCGACGTGGTGCTGGGGCGGCGCCATCGGGCGGTCCGGGAGGAAGAAGCTGCGCGATGCCTCGCCGGGCTCGGCCTGGGCCGCGACCCAGGCATAGCCCATCTCGCCGGTCCAGGCCGCGGCCTGGCGCAGGAGCGCGCCGGCGCCGCCGCCGCGGGCGGTGTAGCCGCCGCAGTCGCCGAAGGGCACCATGTGCAGGGTGCTGTTCTGGACCATCACGGCGAGGTCGGCGTAGCGCCTGAGCCGGTCGCTGGCGGCGTAGCTGGTATCGCCGCGCGCCAGCATGATACGCAGGACGTGGACGCCGACCAGCCAGCTATAGCCGGCGCCGCCCTCGTCGTAGGAGCGCCCGGCGCGGGTGGCGCGCTCGACGACGCGCCAGGCCTTGGCGGTCCAGGCGGCCGTCAGGTCGGCCGGCGCCAGGCCGCGGCGCTGCAGGTAGCCGGCGCCGAAGAAGAGCCCCAGGGCCGGGAAGGTGTGATGGTTGAAGATCATCAGGTCGGCATCGGTGACGGACCACTTCTGGTAGGTCAGCGAGTCGTGGCAGTAGCGCGTGCAGGCCAGGATGAAGCGGGCCACCATCCGGCGGTCGTCCTGGCTGAACCACGGCAGGTGCTCGACGCGCTGCCAGCCCTGCACGACGCGGTCCGTCCAGAAGTCCACCGCCGACATGCGCCAGAAGGACAGCACCACGCGGCCCTCGGCAAAGGGCCTCAGCGTCGTGATGAAGGCCCGCGCCCAGGCCTCGTCACCGGTCGCCACGAGGTGCCCCAGAGCCGTCAGCGGCCCGGCCGGGTGACCGCAGAAATCCGCCCCCGGCGAGCCGTGTTCGCGGGCGAAGGCCTCCGGGTCGGGCAGGCCCTGCCGCGGCGGCACGACGTACCACGGCTCGTCCCAGAACCACCCCGCGCTGTCGCGCCGCAGGGCCGAGCGCAGGCGTTCCCCGCCGGCACGAAGGCCGTCGGGATGCCGCGCACAGAGGGCCAGGACATGCCGCCCGCACCCGAACGGGTCGGCCACCAGCTTCAGCGTGAAGCCGCTCTCCGGCCAGTCGCTCTCGTCCAGGCAGCCGAGGTGGAAGAGCCGGCGCAGCAGGCCATGGCAGCCGGGATGGCCCATGGCCAGGAGCGGCCCGGGCAGGGTCGACCAGTCCGTGAACGGGCGGTCGGCAGCCTCCGGCAGAGCGCTCTGGCCGCAGGCGGCCGCCAGGTCGGCCCAGACCGCCGCCGCGGCGGCGCGCAGGGCGCCGTCCGCACCCGGCAGGACGGCCCGCAGGGACCGCCCGGGGTCGTGATGGGCACCGAGATCGAGACGCAGATCCAGGCAGGGGACAGCCTCGACGCGGCTGGCGGCTATCTCCAGCGCGATCATACGACCACGGTCGCCCATGGGGAATTCTCCTGGCAGGTCAGCAGGCCGTAACCGCCACGGGGGTGCCGCCGGCCGATGCGGACCGGCGCGCGGCCTCCATGACCCTCAGCGTGGCCACCATGTCGTGGATATCCGCCACCGGCTTGCGGCCGGCGGCGAAGCTGTCGATGATGTCCTTGGTCTGGAACGGGTAGACGTCATCGAACTCGGTGCCGTCGATGGCCTCGTTGGCGCTGCCGAACTTCTTGATGGTCCCCTTGCCGAGTTTGTCGGTATGGACCTGCAGGCGGTCGGTGGAGACCGAGAAGAAGCGCTCGTAGCCATTGGGGGTGGTGTAGCTGATCTCGCCGACGCCGACCACGCCGCGCTGGTTGCGCAGGCGCATGGTGCAGAGGTCCTCCACGGGCAGGTGGTGGATGTCGTGGGTCCAGTTGGCCGTGACCTCGACGACCGGCGACTTGCCCAGGAGCAGGAACAGGTCGATGACGTGGGCGCCGAAGTTCCAGAGCGGCCCGGCGCCGGCGCGTTCGGGCTGGAGCATCCACTCGCAGCGCCACTCGGGGTAGCGCACGGGCGGCCCGGCCAGGAGGGCGTAGTAGTAGCGCTGCAGGGTCCCCATCTCGTCGCCCATCTCGCGCAGGCGGCGCACGATGGCGTACTGGCGGCTGACCAGGGCGACGGCATTCCACAGGCCCGCCTGGCTCGCCTTGGCTGCCACCGCGGCAAGACCCTCGGCGGAGATGCCCATCGGCTTCTCCATGTGGAAGGGCACCCGGTGCTCGACCAGCCAGTCGGCCAGCGCGGTCATCTCGTCGTGCGGCGCATGGGCGAAGACCAGGTCGGGCTTGACCTCGCGCAGGAGACGCTCGTAGTCGGTGTACTGCGGGGCGGTGCACTCGCCGGCACGGGCCCGGAACTCGGCCATGCTCGCATCGCGGTCGGCGACCGCCGCGATGGGGTAGCCCATGTCCTTCATCGCCTTCATATAGAAGGGTGCATGCCAGTGGTGCAGTCCGATGAACGCCACCTTGACCATGATAACGAGGCTCCTTATGCGTCGTTGGATAGAACCGGCCAGACCGTTCCGCGGGCCCCGACAGGCCGTCGCGCCGGGCGTACGCAGGCGCCGCCGCAATAGCCCGCGACGGCCTGCTCTTCCAGGCCGTGACCATAGAGCCGGGGCGGCGTTTTGCAAGGCCCGCGACGGGCCCCGCGCCGCTGGCGCCGGCGCGGACGAGAGTGGGCCGGGAAGGCCTCACCCATCTTCTACAGTTTGAGTGAAAATCCGGGGCGTCTCCCGCA
>JAAYZO010000170.1 GCA_012514865.1 Lentisphaerota bacterium
AAGTCCGGTTCTGGCACCCCTCCAGGGTGCATGGCGTGCAATCCGCGTTTCCGGGGGTCGAGCTCTCGCGCGACCCCCGGCTACGATCTGGCACCCCTCCAGGGTGACCGAGTGAGCGCCGCCGCGATCTTCAAACAGCCCTGGAGCGCCCCTGGAGCGGTTTGCAGTGGGTGCTTGCGGTTCCTATATTCTGCAAACCCCGATTCGGGCAGTCCGCCGGGTCTGCCGCAACAGCAGAGGCATGGTGATGGAACCGACCGCCATCGGCAAGGCTCGCGTCCGTTGCCCCGGATGCCGCCGTGTCTTCGAGTGCGACACCGACAGCCGCGGCTGTGCGACGAAGTGCCCCAAGTGCGCCTGCGACTTCCTGATTCCGGAGTCGGGCGATGAGGGCGTCCTGCTGACCACGGGCGACGACAGCTTCGATATTGTCTGCCCGCACTGCCGCACCGAGTTCGTGCTGCCCAGCGAGTACCGCGGCGAGATCGCCGACTGCGCCGAGTGCCACGGCATCTTCATCATACCGCAGGATGGCGCGCTGGGACAGCCCGTCGCCCCGGCCCCGGCCGCCGCGGCACCGGCCGAGGTAACGGCCGCAGCACCGGCCGAGGCGCCGGCGCCAGTGGCGGCGCCGGCCGCGGCACCGCCGCCGCCGGGTGCCGCGCCGCGGCGCTCAGCGACGGTGTTCCTCTCGCGTAAGGAGGTCCTCGACCAGGCCGAACGGGCTCAGCGCGAGCGCATGGAACGCCTGGCGCAGCCGCAGGGCATCCAGCGCCAGGCCGCGCCGGCGCCGGCGCCCCTGGAGACGGCCCCCGAGCCCGCTCCGGCCGGCCGCGGCGTGCTCGACATCCGTACCAGCCCGGTGCTGGAGCCGCTGCCGGCGCGTGGCCTGCGCCGCTCGGATCTGCCCGACTGGCTGCCGGCACTGGACTTCGAGAAGCGCGAGAAGATCATCGAGTTCGAGGAGGGCGCGGCGCCGTCCTTGCGCCGCATCAAGGTCAGCACCGTGGTGCCGGTGGCGCTCGTGCCCGTGGCCGCCATGCTCGGTGCGGTCATCCACCCCGCCGCCGCCGCCGCACTGTGTTTCGTGCCCGCTCTCTTCTGCTGGGGCCTCGCCGCCAGCCGGATGCTCCCTGTCATCGGCCGCAAGGTTATCATCCTGACTAACTTCCGCGTGATCATGGCGGACAGCTCTGAAGTCGTCGACATCGACCTGGTCTAGCCCGGATTATTCGCGAAGCGCGGGTGCTTCGCTCACAATCCAGTTGCGCCGCATCTCGTTGCGGCGCAAGTTTCGACGCGCGTCGCGGTGCGCCGCCTGCTCAAGGTCAGCCCTGAGCAGGAGGCCGCAAGGGCCTCGCGTCGAAGCCCGAAGGGTGGCCTGTTCACGGGCCGCCGTGCGGCGCGTGAATAGGTCAGGCCAATGCGGCGAGGTGCCTTCATGAGTACCGTTTCCTGTCACATGACGGCGGTCGGTATGCTGGCCGGTGCGCTGCTCGCCCCCACGTTGGCCGCGGCGGCGGGGGCCTTCGTGGACCACGGCGTGGCGGCGCCGGTGTCGCGTTCGCGCGGCGCGGCGGCCACCGTGGACGGGCAGGGGAACCACGTCGTCGTCATCTGGCTGGCTGACCACCGCAGTTGCACCTCGCTGCTGGTCGTGGATGCCACTACCGGCACGTCGGAGCAGATCCAGGTGCCGGTCACGCGGGCCGACTCGCCCTTCTCCGTCCTGCTGTCCTCGGACAACCGGTGGTATTCGCTTTTCGGCAGCCGCCTCTTCCAGTTCGATCCCAGCACTCGCACCTTCACATTCAGCGGTGACACGCCCCAAGGGATGGCCATGGGGACCTTCGAGGACTCCTCCGGCGTCATCTGGTTTGGCCTGTATCCCTCGGCCCACCTGGTCAGTTTCGACCCCAGGACTCGAGAGGTGGTGGACCATGGCCCGCTCAACCAGGAGAACTGGCCGCAGTACCCCAGCACCATCGCCCGCGACAGCCAGGGCTGGGTCTACATGGGCATCGGGACCGGCCGGGCTCAGATCGTCGCCTTCAACCCCCAGACGAAGGAGACGCGCCGGCTCATCCCCAAGGACCGGCGGCCGCAGGGCGCCACCGGGGCGGTCTTTCTAGCCACCGATGGGCAGGTCTATGCCACGGCCAAGGACTGGGACTACCACACCGCCCTGGGGGGCGTTCTGACCCCCTGTGAGGCGCCGAAGGTCCCGCGTGTGCCCATGAAAACTGGCTCGCAGGAATCCGTCTTTGCCGCCTTCCCCGACGGCAGCCGGATTGTCAGGCTCGAGGTGCCTGAGCGCCGGATGCTGATCCGCGATGCCGGGGGAGCCGAGCGGATGGTGGCGTTCGCCTACGACTCTGATGGTTCGCATGTGCTCTCAGTCCAGGCCGGACCCGACGGCGCGGTCTATGGGTCCACCGGGCACCCCCTGCGGGTCTATCGCTATGACCCCGAGAAGGGCGAACTCACCAACCATGGCCTGCGCGACGAGAACGGCCACTTCAATGCCATGGCCGTGCAGCGCGGCAGGCTCTACGGGGCGATGTACGGCCATGGCGTCCTGTACGAGATCGACGTCAACCGCCCCTGGGCCGACCGCGATCCGGACAACCCCAACCCGAAGGAGCTGGTCCGGTCCCAGCCCAACATCAACCGGCCGCATGCGCTGCTGGCCCACCCCGATGGGCGCCATGTCATCATGGGCGGTACGCCCGGCTACGGTCTCACCGGCGGGGGGCTGCATATCGTCGATCTGCAGGAGGGCAAGGGGGCGATCCTGCCGCACACCGAGGTCGTCCCCAACCAGGGGCCGAACTGCCTGATCGCACTCCAGGACGGCAACCTGCTGGGCGGCACCACGACCATGCCCGGCACAGGCGGGGAGCAACTGGCCAGCGAGGCGGAGCTCTTTGTGCTTGACTGGGCGCAGCGCAAGGTGGTCTGGCGGCAGGCCGTCCTGCCGGGACGCAGCCGCTACATGGACCTCCTTCTGGCCCCTGACGGGCTGGTCTACGGGCTGGCGGTCGACTCCACCTTCTTCGTCTTCGACCCCGCCACCCGCACGATCGTGCATCAGGAGCCGCTGCAGGAGCGCTATGGCGCGGTGGCCGGATCCCAGGCCCCCCGTGTCATGGCGCTGGGGCCCGATGGCAGGATCTACGTGGTCTTCGTGAACGCCATCGTGCGCCTGACGCCCGGCACCTACGCTCACGAGAAGGTCGGCGACCTGCCGGTCTCCGCCAGTGCCGGCGTGGCCCTGGTCAAGGGGCGCCTCTACTTCACCACCGGCTCCCGGCTGTGCAGTTACGCCCTACCCGGGCTGGGCGAGTAGTGCCAAGCCCGGTCCGAGTCGGCAGGCATCACCGGCTCTCCCCGTGCTCTACGGCCGGGACCGGCCTCGCATGGTGTGCCGGTTCCTGCGGAGCATCATGGCGTGCCGCCGATGCGGTGGCACGGTCCGAGTGCCGCGTGGGTGCGGAAGGGGGCTGATGAATGACGCCCTTTCCGGGCGCCAGGCGGGATCCATGGCACCCGTCCGGGGGTATCGTCCTCGGGGCAGGGGGCTGCCGGAAAGGGACCCGAGCGACACAAGGGACTCCAGGGGCGAGGCTCCCGTGGTCCCGTGCGCCGTTGGTGTCCCCGGTGTCCCTGGTGTCCCTGGTGTCCCTGGTGTCCCTGGTCCGTGTCATTGCTTTGGTGGCGTCGGCGCGGCCCATGGCCGCTGCAGGCGGCTATGGACGCGCGTTTCTGCGGGTCGTTGGTGGGCACTTTTTGGCTCTTGTCGGGCAGGCTGTTACGACGAATCGGCGGGGATCACACTTGATTCACTTGCGAGTTACGTATATTGAGTTTGGGCCAATGCGGCCGGGTGTTCTATAGCCGTTTCCGCAGCGCTTCAGGCCGGGGCGGCAGTGCGGACTGCCCGGGTGGCCAGGTGGGGGATCGGCGGTGTCAGCGCGGGGCATTGGCGCCGGTGGTGGTTGC
Organism: Lentisphaerota bacterium; assembly: GCA_012514865.1. GTDB lineage: Bacteria > Verrucomicrobiota > Lentisphaeria > Oligosphaerales > JAFGRS01 > JAGVUW01. Next base: position 4,003 of record JAAYZO010000170.1, read on the forward strand.
GGACGCTGTCTTGCGGCGGCGTTTCATGGAGCGGCTTGAACGTGACTGTCGGCGATCTGGTACAGGCGCTCGAGGGTGAGGTTGTCTGTGGCGAGGAGCATCTCGGCCGGGCGGTCAACGCCTTTGCGGCGAGCGATCTCCTGAGCGACGTGCTGGCCTTCGAGAAGCAGGACTACGCGCTGCTGACCGGTCTGACCAACGCGCAGATCGTGCGCACGGCCGACATCACGGGCGCCTCCTGCATTGTCATTGTGCGCAACAAGCAGCCGCAGCCGGCTGCGGTTGCGTTGGCCCAGGCTTCCGGGATTCCCATCATCATGGCACGGTGCACGATGTTCGAAGCCTGTGCTTTGCTGAGCCGTCTGGCGGAGCCCCACCATGACGCAGTTCCACGAACGTCAAATCCGTCTGGTACATGAACTGATGTACCAGATCAAGGTGCGGGAGGCGATGACTCGCGACGTCATCACCTTCCCACCTACGGCGACGTATCGTGACATCCAGCTCTGCCTGAAGCGCAGCCGCTTCTCGGGCACCCCGATTGTCGATCAAGGCCATCTGGTCGGCATTGTCAGCATCGACGACATCATCACCGCCTTCGACCGCGGCTGCATCGACGAGCCGGTGCAGGTGACGATGACGCGCGAGCTGGTGACGGTGCCGCAGAACTACTCGGTGATTGCCGCCTCGAATCTCTTCCACAAGTACGGCTTCGGGCGTCTGCCGGTGGTGAGTCGTCCCGGCGGCGACGACCTGGTGGGTATCATCACCTTCAGCGACATCCTGTCGCACCTGCTGCTGAAGATCAACCGCATTGCCGAGCGCGTCGAAGCGCACGAGCGTCGTCTGGTGGCGCATCTGGACCAGCAGCGCGACCACCTCCACTTCGAGATCGCACCGGATGGCTTCGACCGCGCCGGCGTTGCCGCCACGCTGACGAAGCGTCGTCTGCTGTCGCGGGGCGTGCCGCCGCCGCTGGTGCGGCGTGTTGCCGTGATCTGCTATGAAGCCGAGATGAACATCATCCTGCACTCGCTGGGCGGCTTCATGGATGTCGATCTGCTGCCGGATCGGGTCGAGGTGACGGCGGCCGATGAGGGCCCCGGTATCGCCGATCTGGAGAAGGCCATGCAGCCGGGCTTCACCACGGCCAACGAGAAGATCCGCGCGCTGGGCTTCGGGGCCGGCATGGGCCTGCCGAACATCAAGCGCTGCGCCGACCAGTTCCACATCACCTCGTCGATGGAGGCCGGTACCGAGCTTCAGGCGACGGTGCTGCTGCCGGTGGAGGCCGCCGCCACGGCCGCGAGCGTCTCAGCGTCCGAGAAGGAGGTGGCCCATGACCGTTGAGGAGCTGGTAGCGTTGCTGGGGCTGGACCCGATCCACCTGGAGGACCCGTCCAGCCGGACCGTCACCACGGCCTACTGCGGCGACCTGCTCAGCGATGTCATGGCGCACTGTCCGCCGGGCGCGGTGTGGTTCACGGTCCAGGCGCACGTCAACTGCATCGCGGTGGCCGAGGTCCGCGACATCGCCTGCGTGGTCCTGGTCAACGGCGTCTCGCCGGATCCCCAGACCGCGGCGCGGGCCGCGGCGCAGGGCGTGACCCTCTGTGGCAGCGAACGCAGCAGCGCGGCGCTGTGCATGCGTCTGAGCGGGCGTCTCGCGGAGGATGCGCCGGCATGACGCGTTTTGACCTGCATCTCCACAGCGCCCTCTCGGCCTGCGCCGAGAACAGCCTGTCGCCGCGGCGGATCGTCCGGCGCGCCCGGCAGGCCGGGGTGTCGCTCCTGGCGCTGACCGATCACAACGCCAGCGGCAATGTCCCGCCGGCGATCGAGGCCGGTCGGCAGGTGGGGGTGGAGGTGGTTCCGGGTCTGGAGCTGACGACGCGCGAGGAGGTGCATGTCCTGGTCTTCTTCGACGCTCTCGAGCCCCTGGTGGACTGGCAGGCGGTCGTCGACGCGGCCCTGCCGGCGCTGGAGAATCGTCCGGCCGTATTCGGCTATCAGGTCCTCTACGACGCTGCCGACGAGATCATCGGCGTGGACGACCGTCTGCGCCAGGTCGGGGTCAGCCTCGGCCTGGAGGCGATCACCGAGGCGGTGCATGCGCGCGGCGGGGCGGTTATTCCGGCGCACGTCCTGCGGCCCCGCCACAGCCTGGTCAGCCAGCTCGGCTTCATCGACCCGTCGGCGTCCTACGACGCCCTCGAACTCGGCCGGCGCGACTGGTGCCGGCGCGGCTGCCGGCTGGGCGAGCGCCTGGAGGGCTTTCCGGTGCTGACCGGCTCGGACACGCACTGCCTCGAGGACGTCGGCGCGACCTGGCTGGAGATCGATGCGGCGGTGCATACCATCAGCGGCCTGCTGGAGGCGGTGCGGAGGATGGCGGCATGAAAGACCTCTCTCTGCATCTGCTCGACCTGATCGAGAATGCGGCCAAGGCCGGCGCCGGGCGTGTCGTGGTGACGCTCTGGTGGGATGGCACCGCCTTCTGCCTGGAGGTCAGCGACAACGGCCCCGGCCTGCCCGCGGCCGTGGCGGCGGCGCCGACGGACCCGTACAGCACGACGCGCACCGAGCGCCCTGTCGGCCTGGGGCTGGCCCTGCTGCAGGCGGCGGCGGACCAGGTTGGCGGCCGGGTCGAGGTGCGGAGTGTGCCGGGTGCGGGGGTGACGGTCCTGGCGGTGCTGCCGCAGGACCACCTCGACGCCAAGCCGCTTGGCGACCTGGTCGGGGCGCTGGTGACGGCAGCGGTGGGCTGGCCGCTGGACCTCCAGGTGGCGGTGGGTCGGCCTTCGGAGACGATCCTGGACCTGGCGGCGGTGCGCGAGCATCTGGACGCGGTGCCGCTGTCGCATCCCGAGGTGGTGCGCTATCTGCGGGATGTTCTTGAGGAAGGCCTGGCGCCCTTGCAGGCGCAGGCCGAGCGTGTCTTCGGTGCGGCGGCGGCGGTGCTGACGACGTCGGCGCGGCCGCCGCCGGCATGACCCGATCGATGCGATGCGTTGCCCACAGGGTTCGGTCACTCAGACAGAAGGAGTCTCGGCCGTGAAGAGCCTCGATGAACTGAGGAAGATCCGTGACCAGGTCCGACAGGAGCTGGAGCTGCGCAGTGGTCGCTACCGTGCCAAGGTGGTGGTGTGCATGGGCACCTGCGGCATCGCGGCCGGAGCGCGCGAGACGATGAAGGCGCTCCTCGACGCCTTGGCGGCGCATCAGGTGACCGACGTCGCCGTGGTGGCGGCCGGCTGTCGTGGCTTCTGCGAGCAGGAGCCCCTCGTCGAGGTCCAGGTCGGCGAGGCGCCGGCGGTGACCTACGGTCATGTCGACGCGGCCGCGGCCGCGCGCATCGTGGCCGAGCACCTCGTCGGCGGCCGGACGGTCCAGGAGCTTGTCTTCCGTTGAGCACCAGGGAGGGAGCCATGTGCCCATCAGCATGCCAGGGCTGCCAGTCGGCGGACCATCCCCTGTTTCGGCAGCTGGATGACTTCATCGCGCAGCAGGAGCCGGGCCGGGACGCCTTGATACCGGTACTGCACAAGGCCCAGGAGATCTTCGGGTTCCTGCCGCCGGATGTGCAGGAGCACATCGGCAGGGCCCTCGGCCTGCCGGCCAGCGAGGTCCTCGGGGTGGTGACCTTCTACCACTACTTCACCATGCAGCCGCGCGGCCGGCACACGGTGAACGTCTGCCTGGGCACCGCCTGTTATGTGCGCGGCGCCAAGAAGGTCATGGAGGCGCTCTGCCACGAACTCGGCATCAAGATGGGCGAGACCACGCCGGACCGGCGTTTCTCGCTCACCGCCCAGCGCTGCTTCGGGGCCTGCGGCCTGGCGCCGGTGATCATGGTCAACGAGGACGTCCACGGCCGCGTCACCCCCAAGAAGGTCGCCAGCATCCTGGCCAAGTACGAATGAGGGCAGCGATGAAGAGCATTCGCACTCAGGTTCTCTTGTGTGCCGGGGGGTCGTGCATCTCCTCCGGCAGCGACAGCGTGCGCACGGCGCTGGAGCGTGAGATCGACCGCCATGGGCTGTCTCAGGAAGTCGAGGTCGTGGCCACCGGCTGCATGGGCATGTGCGAGCTGGGGCCCCTGGCCATCATCTATCCCGAGGGCGTCTTCTACCAGAAGCTCAAGCCCGAGGACGCCGCCGAGCTGGTCGAGGAGCACCTCCTGAAGGGCCGCATCGTCGGGCGGCTGCTGTGCAAGCGCGTCAGCACCGGCGAGCTGATCGAGACGGTCAGCGGCATCGACTTCTTCAAACTGCAGAAGAAGATCGCCCTGCGGCACTGCGGTATGATCGACCCGGAGGACATCCGCGAGTACATCGCGGCCGACGGCTACGAGGCCCTGGGGCGGGCGCTGACCGCGATGACGCCGGCGCAGGTCATCGAGGAGATCAAGGCGTCGGGCCTGCGCGGCCGCGGCGGTGCCGGCTTCCCGACCGGGATGAAGTGGCAGTTCACCGCCGCCGAGGTCAACGACACGAAGTACGTCGTCTGCAACGGCGACGAGGGCGACCCGGGTGCCTTCATGGACCGCAGTATCCTCGAGGGCGACCCGCACGCGGTCATCGAGGCGATGGCG
>JAAYZO010000171.1 GCA_012514865.1 Lentisphaerota bacterium
CTCGTGGCCCTGGGCCTCCTGACACGCCGCCGCCCGCGGGCCGCGCAACGCCCTTCCGTTCGCGCGCCGTGAGCGGAGCCGCCGGCAGGCCGGTGCGGCCCGTGCCGCCACCCCGGGCCTGGCCGGGACCGTCAGGCAGGTCGGGCAGGTCTGCCCCTTCTGCTGCGTTTGTCGGCCCAGCTCTGGCCCTCGACTCCCGGGGGGCGCTTGTTCCCTGGCGGATGGCGGCGTATGGTGGCGCCGTAGCGTGATCACCGGCGCTCGCGCCGGAGGGACCAGACGCTGGTGGCCGCGAGCCACAGGAGTGACGACCATGCTGACCGCCGCGATGGTGAAGGCGCACGCGCTGCACAGCGGTGCGGACCTCGTCGGGATCGCCTCGATGGACCGCTTCAGCGAGTTGCCGGCCCAGGTCAACCCGCAGTCGATCTTCCCCGAGGCACGCGCGATGATCGTCCTGGGCTTCCGGCTCTTCCGCGGCATCTTCCGTGGCGTGCAGGAGCAGACCTTCTACACCGCCTACAACCTCATGGGCTACGCCGGGACCAAGTGGGTCTTTCAGCCGATCACCCTGTGGGGCTTCGTCAAGCAGCTCGAGGATGCCGGCTACGAGGCGGTGCCGATCCCGGACAACTTCCCGTGGAGTCAGATTGACGACCTCGAGCCGGGCGAGCAGGGCCAGGGCTTCATCGATGTCAACCCCTCGCAGTACGGCCGTCGGACCGGCACCTGGAGCCGCCCGGTGGCGCCGGGTCGGGCCGCCCCCGATGTCTTCTTCCAGCTCCGCCTGGCGGCCTACGCGGCCGGCCTGGGCGAGATTGGCTACAGCGGTATGGTCCTCACCCCCGAGTTCGGGCCGCGGCAGATGTTCGCGGCGGTGCTCACCGACGCCGAGTTGACGCCGGACCCGCTCTACGAGGGGCACCTCTGCGACCGCTGCATGGCCTGCGTCAACGAGTGCCCTGGCGCCGCCATCAGCGCCACGGAGACGACGCGGCTGCGCATCGCCGGCCGCGAGATCGAGGTGGGACGCCTCGACTTCGACCGCTGCGCGGTGGCCTTCCACGGCGGCGGCGAGCGCGCCGACAACCCCTGGATGGTCACCGAGAAGGACCGCGAGGGCTTCAATCAGCAGCCCTACACCGTCTCGAAGAACTACAAGATCGGGCCGGTCCTGCATGGCACCGGCCGTGGCCTGGGCGGCATGCGTGGCTGCCAGATGGCCTGCATGGCCCACCTCGAAGAGCAGGGCAAGCTCAAGAACGTCTTCAAACGGCCTTTCCGCAGCACGGGCGGCGCCGCCCCGGCCTGAACGGGGCCCCGACTGCAGGTCGCCAGCCATCGGAGCCAGACAGGAGGGTGCTCATGCTCACCGCCGAACACGTCAAGCGCGTCGCCCGCGAAGCCGGCGCGGATGTCGTTGCCATCGGTTCCACCGACCGCTTCGAAGGCGCGCCGACGCAGATGGACCCGCGCTTCATGCTGCCCAGCGCGCGCAGCGTCGTCGCGATGGCCTTCCGCCATCCGCGCGGGTGCTTCCGCGGCATCGAGGAGGGGACCTTCTTCACGGCCTACAGCGCCATGGGCTACTCGTCCATTAACTACATCTATCAGCCCCATGTCCTGCATCGCGTCGGGCGCCTGATCGAGGACGAGGGCTACGACGTTCTGCCGATCCCGAACAACTTCCCCTGGAATAACATCAATGTCGCCGGCTGGACCACGCCCGAGGAGACGGCCCGGCCCAACCCGGCGCGCAGCCGCCCGGCCTCGCCCGGCAAGCCGGCTCCCGACGCCTTCATCCAGATCCGCCTCGCCTGCTTCGCGGCCGGCCTGGGCGAGATCGGCTACTCGAAGATCTTCCTGACCCGCGAGTTCGGGCCGCGCCAGCGCCTGGCGGTGCTCCTGACCGATGCCGAGCTCGAGCCCGACCCGCTGGTCGAGCCGGGGTCCATCTGCGACCGCTGCAAGGCCTGCGCCCGCGCCTGCAGCGGCGGCTGCTTCCCGGCGGACCGCATGGTCCGGGTCACCGTCGCCGGACGGCAGCTCGAGTGGTGTGACCTGGACATGCACCGCTGCTCGACCTACTTCTGCGGCGGCGCGCCGGCGAGCAATCCCTTCGCGGTGACCGCCGAGGACCGGACTGAGTTCGGCAAGGACGTCGGCACGGCCCAGCAGCACAAGCTGAAACCCCTCTACGGCTACTCGCGGGCTCTGGAGGGCGCCTCCGGCTGCATCCGCGCCTGCATGATGCACCTCGAAGAGACCGGGCGCATCCAGAGCCGCTTCAACGAGCGTTTCCGGCGCAAGCCGGCCTGGCGCATGAACCTCGACCAGGCCTGAGGGAGGGGGCCATGCAGATACGGCGCTTCATCGTGGCGCAGATCCCCGCGGCGGGCGTCGAGTGCGTCCTGCCGCCGGCCGAGGCCCTGCACGCCGGAAAGGTGCTTCGCCTCGGTCCCGGTGACCGCATCGACCTCCTCGACGGCGCCGGGACGCGCGCCGAGGCGGTCCTGACCGCGCCGGGTGCCGGGCGGCGTTTCGAGGGCATGGCCTGCCGTGTGACCGCACGCCAGGCGGTCGCGGCGCCGGCCCTGCGGATACGCCTGTACCTGGCGCCGCCGCGGGCCCGCCTCATGGGCGACGCGGTGCGCATCGCCACCGAGCTGGGGGTGCGCCGTCTCACGCCGATCCTGTGCCGGTACAGCGTCTCGCGTCCGGACGCCGCCGCGGCCGTCGGCTGGGAGCAGGATGCCGAGGCCGCCATGAAGCAGTCCGGCAATCCCTTCCGCCCGCAGATCGACCCGCCCCGCGACCTCGCCGCGGCACTGCGCGACGCCGCCGAGCCGGGCGTCTTCGGCGCTGTGCCGCGGGCGGGCGCGCCGGAGGAGTCGGCGGCGGCCGTTGGTGCCGGTGATGTGGGTCTGTGGGTCGGCCCCGAAGGCGGCTTCAGCGAGGATGAAGAGGCGGCCCTGGCGGGGCATGGCCTGGCGCCGCTGAGCGTGGGGCCGTGGATCCTGCGCGTCGAGACCGCGGTGCCGGCGCTCCTCGGGCGCCTCTGGGGAGGCCGCGCCCATGCCTGAGGTCGCCCTGCGCGTGGGTGCCGCCGAGTGGCGCGAGTGGCTCTGGTGCGTCGCCGACACGCGGTCCCTGCGCGCTCTGGAACTCCCCGGCGATGTCATTGCCGGGGAGGCAGCGGCGCTGTTACCCCTCCTGACGCACCTCCGCCTGGGCCTGGCGCATGTCGCCGACGCGGTGCCGGCGGCGCTCGGCCGCTACGCCAGCGAGGCTGGCCTGGCCGACGACCCGGCACGCCTGCAGGCCCTCCTCGGCGGCCTGCGCGCGCGCCTCCAGGGCGGCGTGCGCTGGACCAGCGTGGACGTCGGCCTCGACCGCCTCGCCACCGAGGGCTACGCCGCCGGCCTGCAGCGCCGACTGCACTTCCTGCGGCTCCTCATCCACGGCCTGGAACCCCTCGGCGTGCGCGTCGCGGTGCGGGTGCGCTGGCCGCGGCCGTTTGCTGACAGCCATGAGTGGGAGTGGGCCGCCAATCTCCTCCACGACCTCGCCGACGAGCGCTGCCGGCTGGCTCTGGATGTGGTCCTGAGCGACCTCCCTGACGACGTTCGCCCGGAGGCGCTTCTGCGTGACTGTTCGGCGCATCTGGCGGTGCTGCGCCTGCACGTCCCCTGGGGGGCCGGCGAGGGCCTGCCGGAGTCATCCTGGGCGGCCTGGGCCGCGGCCTGGCGGCGCCTGCCGGGACCTCTGACGGTGGTCTTCTGTCCGCCGCCGCTCGCGGCGGCGCAGGCGCCGCGGCTTCTGGCGGCGGTCGAGGCCTGGGCCGGACTGAGCCCGTCGGGGTCAACGGCTGTAGATCCAGCATGACGACGGGTTGACCATCGACCTCGCGGGTCGTGGAGTTTCCCGTAGGCAAACCGTGTGTGAGAGATCGCGTCGTGGTGCGGCTAACCTGGATTATTCGCGAAGCGCGGATGCTTCGCTCACCATCCACGTGCGCCGCACCTCGTTGCGGCGCAAGTCTCGACGCGCGTCGCGATGCGCCGTTTGCTCAAGGTTAGCCCTGAGCAAGAGGCCGCAAGTGCCTCGCGTCGAAGCCTGAAGGGTGGCCTGTTCACGGGCCGCCGTGCGGCGCGTGAATAGGTCAGGCTAAGGACTCCGGGTCAGAGTACCGCGTTCACGCGGACGCGTGCGCCGTGGCTTCAGCCCGGCGCAGCCACGGATCTTGCCGCGGCCTAAAGGCACGCGGCACGCTTCCGGCTGAAGCCGGCACTCTGACGGTGACGGCGCTGCGAGCGGTCTTTCGCCTTGTTCTCTACGCCTCCCTTGCTCGGGGGTCACTCCGGTGCCGCGAAGCGCGGAGGGGTGCCGAGGGCGATGATCTCGGCGGGCGAGGCGGTGCCGGTCTGGTGCAGCTTGGTCACGGTCACGGCGCCGGCGAGGTTGCCGACCTGCAGTGCCTCGCCGGGGCCGGCGCCCGCTGCCGTGGCCGCCGCCAGGCCGGCCAGGAAGGCGTCACCGGCGCCGACGCTGTCCACCGGGCCCTCGATCCGTATCCCCGGGATGGCCTCGACCACGCTGCCGGCACAGACAGCCGCGCCGCGCCGGCCCCGGGTCACGAAGACCGGCTGGCCGCGGCGCGCCCACAGCGCCCGCGCCGCCGTCTCGACCGTCGCCCAGGGCAGGGGGCCAACGGCGGTGACACCGAGACCGGCCAGACGCGCCGCCTCGGCTTCGTTCACCTTCAGCCAGGCGCCTGGGTAGGCGTGCGGCAGGTGGCGGCCGTCGAAGATCATCACCGGCCGCCGCCGACGCGCCAGGAGGGCGGTGAGGCATTCCTGCAGGCGTGGCGTGTGCAGCCCGGCGGCGACCTGCTCGTTGATCACCACCACATCCAGACCGTCCAGCGCCCCCTCCAGGGCCGTCACGATCGCGGCGGCGCCGTCATCCGGTAGGCAGTTGAAGCACCCGAAATCGAGACGCGGCTGTTCCTCGTCGCCGCAGAACGGCTTGCAGTAGGTCAGCGTCTGCCAGGCATCCTCATCGGCGATGGCGCGCATGCCGCCGGCGTCGACGCCCGCCGCCTCGAGCAGCTCGAGCAGGCGCCGTCCGAAGGGGTCTTTCCCGACCGCGCCGAAGGCCCGGACCGTGCCCACGCCCAGGGCGGCCAGGTTGGCGACGACATTGCCGGCGCCGCCCAGGCTGCAGCGCTGCCGCCGCACCGGCCGCGTTGCCTTGCCCGTCTCCAGCGAGGCCTCGCTGCGGCTGAGGTCGAGGGCCCAGTACACATCCAGGCAGAAATCGCCCAGGACGCCGACGCGTGCCCCGGCCA
>JAAYZO010000172.1 GCA_012514865.1 Lentisphaerota bacterium
AGAACACCGACAGCCAGGACGCCGGTGCGGTTCCCGGGCCATTCCCGGAAAAGGCGGTGGCGGTAGCCCGGCCAGGCCAGCAGGGCCACGGTCAGCGCCAGCACCATCGCGGTGTGCATGAGGAAGTAGTACTCGAGAATGGCCGGCGGCGCGGGCTCCAGCTTCAGCGCATAGCGGTCGACGAGGTGGTAGCCGCCGATGAGCGCCGCCGAGAGCAACGCCAGCACCACACCGCGCCAGGACGCCGCCCGCGATGGCGAATGCGCCAGGGCCGAGCCGCTCACCGCGCAGACCCCGACGACAATCACCGCCAGACCCCAGCCCTGCAGGACGTTCAGGTGGTCGCCCAGCAGAAGAATCCCCGGAACCAGCGTCACCACCGGCGCGAAACCGCGACTCAGCGGGTACGCCACCGAGAGGTCGGTATGCGCATAGGCGGCAAAGAGCGCCAGGATGTACGCGGTCTCGACCAGCCCCGACAGGGCCGCCAGGCCCAGAACCCGGCCGTCAAGCATGCCCGGCGAGAAGACCCGCAGACCGACAAACACCGGCAGAAGCAGCAGCGTCCCGACCACCGTGGTCAGCCAGGCAAACGAGACCTTATCCCTGCACGTCTTGACCAGCGTGTTCCACACGACATGCAGCGTGGCGCTGGCAAGAACGAGCAGAAAGACGACAATGCCCACGACCCTGGCCTCCTTCGTCCGGCCGCGCACAGCACCACGCAGCACCGGCCGGAACGTCCCAAGACCATACTCCGCCCCGGACCCTTGGCAAGACCGCGGCAACGGTCGCAGGGCCGCGGGGAACGCGGCCCTGGGGCTCGGGACACGGACAGACAAGGACGAACACGGACAGCCACGGACACGCTTCACACTCGCGGCGTTCGGCATCCAGCGTCCGGCGGTCGGCGGTCGGCGCGCGCGTCGCCCCGCGGCGCCGGCCCATGGCGGCGGCCCTCCCCGAAGCCGCCGCGCGAGCCGGGCGTGGGCGAGGGCGCCCGGTCCGGGCACCGGCCTCGGCAGCGCCACTCGGCTCGTGGCGCCCACTCCCGCCCCGCCCTCCCCGACCTGGTGTCCCTGGTGTCCTTTACGGTCCCTTACGGTCCCTCCTCTCCCCCCGCCGGCCGGCGCGCCGGCCGGCGGGGGCGGCCTTGACGCCGTCCGGCGCGGCGCCTATCTTCACCTCGCCCGGTCGCCGCGGCAACCGCGGCGACACCACGAGGAACGCATGGCGTCAACCGCGATCTACCTGCTGGGGTCCTACCCGGTCTGGAGCGAGACCTTCCTCCGGCAGGACCTCGCGCTGCTGCAGGCCGCCGGCCTGCCCCTGCATCCCCTCGCGCTCTTCCCTGGCGACACCGCACCGCAACCTGACTGGCCGCGTGTGGCCTGCCTGACGCCGGCCGGCCCGGCGGCCGGCCCGGCGTCGGGCAGGCCGCGGCGGCGCCTCTGGGACTGCCTGCCGGCGCGCTGTCGGGAGGCGTGGTCTCTGTGGTCGCATCGGCGCCTGCGCCGGGCGCTCGTACTGGCCGCGCGCGAGGTCGGCGCCGTGCACATCCATGCCGAGTTCGCGGACCTTCCCGGGCTGCTGGCGGCGGCGGCGGCGCGTGACGCCGGCCTGTCCTACAGCCTGGGCCTCCACGCCCGCGACGTGCATCGGCCGAAGTACCGCCTCAGCGCCATGCTGCGCGGGGCCCGTTTCGTCACAGTCTGCAACACCGCCGCCTGGGCGGCCGCCCGGGCGGCCTGCCCGGCGGCCGCTGCTGCGATCCACCTGATCCCGCATGGCATCGACCTGTCAGCGTGGGCCTTCCGCGAGGCGCCCTTCGTGCCGGCGCAGCCGCTGCGACTCCTCTATGCCGGCCGTCTCGTCGAGAAGAAGGGCGTCGACACTCTGCTGGAAGCCATGGCTATCCTCGACCGTGACGGCCGTCCGTGTCGCCTGGCGCTGGCCGGTGCTGGCCCGCTGGGGCCGTCGCTCCGGGCCCTCGCCGCCGACCTGGGGATCGCCACCGGCCTCGACTGGCTCGGGGTCCTGACGCGCGACGGGGTCTGCGAGGCCCTGTCGCGGTGCGACGCCCTGGTCGCGCCGAGCCGGGTCGGCCGCGACGGCGACCGCGATGGCGTCCCGAATGTCCTGCTCGAGGCCATGGCTCTCGGCGTGCCGGTGGTCGGCACCAGCGTCGGCGGCCTGGGCGAGGTCCTCGACGAGGGCACGGGCTGGGTCGTGCCGCCAGACGCGCCGGCGGCCCTGGCCGCGGCGCTGGGTGCTCTCGCCACGCGGGCCGTCGCCGCGGCAGAGGTCCGGCGCCGCGCGGCGCGCGCCCGCCTCGAGGAGCGCTACGACGCACGGCGCCTGGCACAGCAGCGCGCGGCGCTGTTCGAGGCTGTCCTGGGAAACCACCGCGGCAGGTAGGCCCTGGCGGCCCGAGGCCCGACCCTCGAGGCCCGACGCCGTGCCCGCCGATCCCGTCCGTGTCGGTCTGTGTTCGTCCGTGCCGGTCCGTGTCCCGAGCCGGAAGGCCGCGTCCCCGCGGCCCCGCCCCCGCGGCCAGTGGCCCGACGCCGCGCCCGCCGACCCCGTCCGTACTACTATCCGTAAGAACCCTGTTTTTGCGGCAAGTTTTTCATGCCACGGCATCCGTAAGTCGTTTGG
>JAAYZO010000173.1 GCA_012514865.1 Lentisphaerota bacterium
ATCGACAGCGGCCTGACGGCCGAGCAGATCCTGAATGACGGCCTGGTCGCCGGCATGGGCGTCATCGGCGAGCGCTTCAAGCGCAACGAGGTCTACATCCCCGAGGTCCTCATTGCTGCCCGCGCCATGAATGCCGGCATGGCCCTCGTCAAGCCCCTCCTCAAGCAGGCCGGTGTCAAGGCCCGCGGCGTCGTCTGCTGCGCCACTGTCAAGGGCGACCTGCACGACATCGGCAAGAATCTGGTCTGCATGATGCTCGAGGGCGCCGGCTATGAGGTCGTCGACCTCGGCGTCAACTGCGAAGCCGAGAAGTTCGTCAAGGCCGCCCAGGAACACCACGCCGACGCCATCGGCATGAGCGCCCTCCTGACGACGACCATGACCAACATGAAGGCGACCATCGACGCCTTCAAAGAGGCCGGCCTGCGCGACCGCGTCAAGATCATGGTCGGCGGGGCGCCGCTGACGCAGAACTTCGCCGACGAAATCGGCGCCGATGGCTATGCGCCCGACGCCGCCTCGGCCGTCGACCTGCTCAGGAAGCTCCTCGCCAAGTAAGGCGCCCGGCTCGACCACGCAACAAGCCCCCGGCCCAGGCCCTCGAGGCCGTGGACCGGGGGCTTCGTTGTTCAGGCTCGCGGCGGCGCCTTCGGGGCGACGCCGGCAGTCCCCACGCCCTCAGCCGCCCTTAATCGGAATGTGCCGGCCGCGACTCGCGGGACTGGCGAGCTTCGGCAGGGTCACGGTGAGCAGGCCGTTGCGGTAGACCGCGGTGACCTTGTCGGCGTCGATATCGGCGTCGATGGTCATGACCCGCTCGTAACGGCAGCGCCCCGCCTCGCCGTCGGCGCCGGCCCGTTCGCCGCGGATGGTCAGGACCTGGTTCGTGAGGGTCACGTTGAGGTCCTTCTCCTCGACGCCCGGCATCTCGGCGGTGACGACCACCGCGGTGTCGGTCTCACGGCTGTCCAGGCCGGGCGACAGGCCGTCGGCGAGTCCGAAGAGCCGACCGACGCTGCCCGCCTGCCCTCCGAAGAGGTCCGGCAGGAACTGCTCGAAGAGGCGGTCCATGTCGTCGTGCAGAGCGCCGAGGCTGCGTTCGCGGCGCACCGGCATGCGCTCCTCACGGCGGCGTGCGAAGGGTACGAGATCACGGATACTCATGGATGGTTCCTCCGTTCTGGGTGTCGTTGACTCCTGACGGCGGAGCACGGCCGCCGTCGCAACATCAGCCGGCGCTCACCGTGATGCGCCGCGGGGCGTGCTCGGGTTTCTTCGGCAGGGTCACCCGCAGCAGGCCGTCGCGGATGACCGCCTGAATCGCCTCGGCGTCGATCTCGTCGCCGACGGTGAACGAGCGCTCGTAGAGCCGCGCGCCAAATTCACGGCGCAGCATGCCCTCCTGATCCTGCGACTCGGCTGGCGTGCCGCGCAGGGTCAGCACCCGGTTCTCCATCGTCACCTCGACCTGCGCCGGGCCCACACCGGGCATCTCGGCCAGCACCACGACCTGGTCGGGCGCCTCGAGGATGTCCACCGCCGGCTGCCACACCGGCAGCCGCGAGGCGGTCTGCTCGAGGCCCTGCTCACCGCGGACGTCGAACTGGGTAGTGTCACTCATGGTTCGTCTCCTTACAGTCCTTGGGGTTGTGATCTCACGACCTTCCTTGACGTCGATGACCGGCCGCCGGGCTGGCAACCGCGACGGCCTCAGCCGGCGTTGACCGCGATCCGACGCGGACGCTCTTCCTTCGCCTTCGGCAGACGCAGGCTCAGCACGCCGTTGCGGACCTCGGCACTGACCTCGTCCGGATCCACCCGGAAGGGCAGCGCGAACGACCGGCTGAAGTCGCCCTGCGGACGCTCCCGCCGCAGCCACTCGGCACCCTCCGCCCGAGGTTCCTCCGGACGCCGGCCCTTCACCGTCACGACGCGATCCTCGACCGTGATGTCCAGACTCTCCGCCTGGACCCCCGGAATCTCGGCCGTCAACACCGCCGCCTCATCCTCGAGACGGACGTTCACCGGCGGCATCGCACCCGACACACCGCCGCCGCCGCGGCCGGCGCCGTAGAGGCGGTCCATCGCCTGGTGCATGCGCTCCAGCTCGGCCCAGGGATTCCACCGTGTCATGCCCGTGTTCCACACCATCGCCCACACTCCTTTCTGATTCGGATCGGACCTCATGCCGGACCGCCGGCCGCACCGGCCACGGCGGTCATTGACGGCACCTCGGAGAGAAGCATAGGCCATGCCAAGGCCGCAACTGCTGCATCCTTAGCGTCGTTTCCGCAAGGCTTTACAGCATTCTAGGAGAGCCGTTTCGGGGACCGATCGGCAGGCCGGAACTGCGCCATAATGTCTCACTTCGAGACCGCCTGTGTCGGCACGGAGGAGGGGGCGGGCGGAGGACGGCCGGCGGGTGGGTCAGGCTGTCCCGCCGGGCCACCGGCGGAGCTGTGCCGCGAGGTCGTCGACGAAGAGGTCGAGGTAGTCGGGGCTGATGGCAGAGGCGTGCGGGAGCCGCCAGAGGTTGGGGCAGTGTCGCAGGGGCGACGCCGCCGGGAGGGGCTCCTCACGGAAGACATCGAGGCAGGCGCCGGCGAGGCGTCCCTGGCGCAGGGCCTCGACGAGGGCGTCCTCGTCGACGGCCTGGCCGCGGCCGAGGTTGCAGAGGGTGGCGTGCGGCGGCAGCAGGGCCAGGCGGCGGGCGTCGAGGATGCCGGCGGTGCCGGCGTCAGCCGGGAGGACCATGACCAGGTGATCGGTCTCGGGCAGGACGGCGTCGAGGGCGCTGACCGGCAGGACGCGGTCGGCGGGCCCGAAGCCGTCGGGGCGCTCGTCGGGGCGGGGGCTGCGGCGCAGGCCGGTGACGCGGGCGCCGAAGGCCTTGACGAGGGTGGCGATGGCACTGCCGATGTGGCCCATGCCGAGGATGACGACGTGGGCGCCGCGCAGGGGCCGCATGAGGGCCCCGAGGGGCTGTCGC
Source organism: Lentisphaerota bacterium (assembly GCA_012514865.1). Lineage (GTDB taxonomy): Bacteria > Verrucomicrobiota > Lentisphaeria > Oligosphaerales > JAFGRS01 > JAGVUW01. The sequence continues at coordinate 2,990 of JAAYZO010000173.1, forward strand.
GGCCAGGGGTCGTCAGCGAAGGTGGTCGCGGCAGGGAGCAGGCCGCGGCACATGCCGAGGATCATACCGACGGCCGTCTCCGCCATGATGCGGCCGTGGAAGCGCCCGTAGAGCATCCCCACGCCCGCCGGCGGCGTGACCCGGAAGTAGTCCCGTCCGGCCGACGGCGTGGCGACCACGCAGAGGTTCGGCGCCAGGTCGAAGTCGGCCTGATGGAAGGCCCATACCAGGGCCAGGTGGGCCTCGGGCAGAGCGGCCCGGAAGGCGGCGCGGTCGGAGCAGAGGCGGCAGCGGATGCGGGGCAGAGCGCGCTGGAGCCGTTCGGCATGGGCCGCGGTGAAGGCCCACGACGGCACCTGCGGGTGGGTCAGGTACACGGCGGTGTGCCAGGGCCCCCGAGGCAGGGCTCGCGCAGCGCTGTCATGGGGGGATGTCATCGGCAGGCTCGTCGAGGCGCGGGAGGATGTGCAGTCGGGTCAGCCCGGGCCATGGGGTCACGGCCCGGGCCGACCAACGACGGCGGGGCTGCCGACGCCGCCCGGGGGCGTGGTCGGCGGTCGCGGCTCAGGCCAGGCCCAGGGCCTTCTTGACCATGCCGAGCTTGCCGGCACTGCCGAGCATGGCATTCTTGCCGGCGATCATCTTGGCATACTCTTCCATGAAGGGCTTGCCGACATCGCGCAGGTCGAACTTCTCGGGGAAGTCACGGAAGAACTCGCGGTGGACGCGGGTCCAGACCAGCCGCCCGTCGGTGTCGATGTTGACCTTGCAGACGCCCATGGCGCCGGCCTTGGCGAGGTCCTCCTCCGGCACGCCGCTGGCATCCTTGAGCTTGCCGCCGGCGGCGTTGATGCGCTCGACCTCGGCGCGCGGCACGCTGGAGCTGCCGTGCAGGACCATCGGGTAGCCGGGCACGAGGCGCTGGATCTCCTGGACCACCTCGAAGTGCAGGCCGAGCTTCTTGCCGGGCTCGGCCTTGAACTTGAAGGCGCCGTGGCTGGTGCCGATGGCGACGGCCAGGGAGTCGCAGCCGGTGCGCCGGATGAACTCGGCAGCCTGCTTCGGCTCCGTCAGCTTCACCGAGCCGACGATGTCCTCCTCGACGCCGCCGAGCTGGCCGAGTTCGGCCTCGACCGAGATGCCCTTGGCATGCGCGGCCTTGACGACGCGGCCGGTGATCTCGATGTTCTTCTCGAAGGGCTCGTGGCTGGCGTCGATCATCACCGAGCTGTAGAAACCGCTGGCGATGCAGTCCATGCAGGTCTCCTCGTCGCCGTGGTCGAGATGGACCGCGAAGACGGCCTCGGGGAAGACCTGGTCGGCGGCGCGGATCATGCCCTCGAGGAAGCGCTTGTCGCTGTACTTGCGGGCGCCCTTGCTGAGCTGGATGATGAAGGGCGCCTGGCTCTCGAGGTTGCCGCGGAAGAGCCCGACGGTCTGCTCGAGGTTGTTGATGTTGTAGGCGCCGATGGCGAACTTCCCGTAGGCAGCCTTGAAGAGTTGCGCGGTGGTGACAATCATCGTGTCCTGGTCTCCTGGCTGATGGTGAGGGGCGCTGCGGACCGGCAGCAAAAAGCCCATGGCCCCAGTTGCCTTGACCTGCCGTATCCGCTACTATATATCGATTCGACAGAGTGTCATCCAGAGGCCGTGACAAAGGGGCCGACCAGCGTGCGCTTCCAGTGCAGTCATTGCCGTGGCATCCTGGCTCTTGACGATGGCGAACCCGGCGAAGCCGTCGCCTGCGGCCACTGCGGGGCGGCCGTGGCGGTCCCCGAGACGCGGGTGTCGCCGGGGTCCATCGTCGGCGACTTCATCATCCGCGAGCGGCTCGGCGAGGGCGGCATGGGCACCGTCTTCCTGGCCCACCAGATCTCGCTTGACCGCCCGGCGGCGGTGAAGGTCCTGCACCAGCGCTACGCCGCTGACGAGGCCTACATCAAGGACTTCGTCCGTGAGGCCCGCGCCGCCGCCGCCATCAACCACCCGAACATCGTCCAGGCCTACGCCGTCGGCGAGGACGAGGGCCTCTTCTACTTCGCCATGGAGTACGTCCAGGGCAGCACCCTGAAGCAGGTCCTGGTGCATGGCGGCCGCCTGGTGGCCGACCGCGCTCTCGCCATCGCCGAGCAGGTCGTCACCGCCCTCGACTACGCCTGGCGCAGCCAGGGCCTCATCCACCGCGATATCAAGCCCGACAACATCATCCTCACCGCCTCCGGCGGCGTCAAGCTCGCCGACCTCGGCCTGGCCCGCAAACTCACCGATACCGCCGTGGACGGCTCCCAGGAACTCTACGGCACACCGCAGTACATCGCCCCGGAGCACCTCCTCGGCAGCCACGGCGACAACCGCAGTGACCTCTACAGCCTCGGGGCCACCCTCTACCACGCCCTGAGCGGGCGCTTCCCCTTCCAGGGCTCCAGCCCGGCGGATATCGCGCAGAAGCACCTGACCGAGCCCCTGCGGCCGCTGCGCGAGGTCTGCCCGGATGTCCCGGCGGCCCTGGCGCAGGTGGTCGAGGTGATGCTGGCCAAGCGCGCCTGCCACCGCTATGACGACGCCGCCGCGCTGCTGGCCGACCTCGAGGCGGTCCGCGAGGGCCGCGCCCCGAGCCGTTCCCCGGACCCGGCCGGGCAGGAGCCGATCGACCTCTACAGCGACGAAGCCGCGGCCCTGGCCGAGGGCCAGGGCCTGACCCAGCCATCGCCGACGTCCGGGGACGGCGCAGGCGCCGGGGCCACGGCGGCAGCGGCCGACGGCGGGAAGCCGTCGCGGCGGCGTTTTTCGGTGAGCAAGGCCTTACCGTCGACCGCGCCGGCCGCGGTGGCGGCGGTGTCGCCGCCCGTCGGGCCGGGCGGGGTGGCGGCAGAGGCGATCGTGGCGGAGGCGTCGGCGGTCCTGCCGGAGGTGCCTGACGACGGTGGTGCGGCGGCCGACGAGTCGGCGCCCCTGCCTTCGCGTCGGCGCGGCCTGCTGGCGGGCCTGGCGGTGCTGTTGCTGGTGATCCTGATCGGCGTCGGGGCGCTGGTCTGGTCGCGCCGCGGCGAGCCCGCGGCGTCGGGCGCCGCGGCGGCGGGCGCCGCGCCGGCCAAGGGCGCGGTCGGCGGTGTGGCGGCGTCGTTGCAGAGCCTGCGCGAGCGCCAGGCACAGGGCCTCGCCGAGGCCGAGGTCCGCACGGCCCTGGCGGCGCTGGTCGCTGAGGCCGGCTTTGACCACGACCAGGCGGCGGCCCTGCAGGATCTTGCCGGGCCCTACCTCGAGGCCGACCTGGCGCAGGCCCGCGAGCCGCTCCTGGCAGCCGAGCGCGGCCGCTGGGCTGACCTGGCGGCCGCGGCCCAGGCCAAGGCCGCCGAAGCCGGCGCCCTGGCCAAGGCCGAGGCCGAGGCCGAGGCCGAGCGCCGCCGTCAGGAGGAGGCCGAGGCGCGCCGCCGTGACGAGGAGGCTCGACGCCTGGCCGAGCAGGAGCAGCGCAAGGAGGCCCTCCGCCGTCAGGCCGCCGAACTCTGCCGCCGGCACCAGTTCGACGAGGCCAGCCGCCTCTTCGTACCCATGACCACAGAACGCGATGAGGCACTGCAGCGCTGGGCCGCCCTGCGGCAGGAAGCCATTGGCATGGCCAAGACCCTCTTCGAGTCGATTGTCAACAGCAAGGACCTCCTTGCCGGCCTCGCCCTGCCGGTGGCGGCGCCCGGACGCGTCGAGTGGCGCGTCAGCCGCATCGGCTTCAAGGACGTCGAACTGCAGTCGCGCCGGGTCACCTACACCAAGGGCCAGCGTGAAGAGGCCCTCGAGACTCTCGAGATACCCTTCGCCGAGGTCACGCCGGTCCAGCTCGACAAGCTGACCGAGAAGGCGTGGGAACTCGGCCAGCGCGACGCGGCCGAACGCCAGATGTTCTTCGGCGCCTACCTCCTGGCCCGCGAGCAATTCGGCGCCGAGATCCGGAAGCGCCTCGAGGCCTCGGGGAAGCCGCAGGCACAGCCCCTTCTCGATGAACTCACGGCCATCGAACCAGCCCTGCGACGGGCCGAGGCCGAGGCCATCGTCCAGCAGATCCGACAGCTCGTGCAGCAGGGCGACGCCGGCCGCGCCCGCGCCCGCGCCATGGCGACCTTCCTGCGAGACCAGTACCCCGACGAGAGCGCGGCGATGGCCGCCGACCTGCAGGAACTCATGGGCGAGCCCTGAGCGGCGGGCGCTGACCTGGATCATTCGCGAGGCGGGGCTGCTTCGTTCACGGGCCGCCACTCGGCGCATGCGACAGGTCAGGCTAAGCCCCGGCGGTCGCCCGGATCATCTCTGCCCCATGCGTATTGTACATCTATCGGACCTCCACGTGGGGATGCTCCCGCGCTCGCCGGGCGCGCTTCTGGACAAGCGCGCCCTGGGTGCCTGCAACCACCTCCTGCGGCGCGCCCGGCACTTCCACCGGTCCTACATGGAACGCGCCCTGGTCGAGATCGAGGCCCTCAAGCCCGAGATCGTCCTCTGCACCGGCGACATCAGCTCGGTCGGCTCGCCCGAGGAGCTGCGCGCCGGCTGTGACCTCCTGGAGCCGCTGCGGCGGGCCTTCGGCGAGCGCTTCGCCTATGTGCCCGGCAATCACGACGCCTACGTCACCGCGACCCCCTGCCGGCGCGCCCTGGAGGAGGCCTTCGACCGCCTCAACAGCGGCCGCTGGCGCCTGGACGCACTGCCGGTGGAGTGGTCCTTCGGCGGCCTGCGGCTGCTCCTGGTCGATGGCGCGCGGCCGATGTCGTGGTTCTCGTCGGCGGGGGCCCTGAGCCCCTCGGCCCGCGCCTGGCTGGCGGCACGCCTGGAGGCCCCGCGCCAGCCCGGCGAGTGCCGTGTCGTGGTATCGCACTTCCCCCTGCGCGAGGCCGATGGCAGGCCCCTCGTCCGCCGGCGTCGCCTGGACGGCGCCGAGCTGCTCTGGGGCCACCTCCGCGGCGCCCGCCTCGACCTCGTCCTCAGCGGCCACATCCACCGGCCGTTCGCACGCTGGGAGGCCGACGGCCGGGGCGAAGTCTGCGCCGGGTCGCTGACCCTGCACGGCGCCTTCAGCGTCGTCGACTGGCTCCCGGGCCAGGGCCGCTTCCGGCAGTTCTTCGTGAGCGTGGCCAGGCCGCGTGAGCCCCTCCTGCCGGTGCTGGACGCCAGCCTGGCGCCGGTCTCGTGAGACGGGCCGGCCGCGGCTGGCGAAAACCACGCCCCGCGGCATGGTATGGAGCGTGGCGCCGTGGCCGCGACCGGGACTCCGGCCAGATCGGCGCCCAAGGGCGGCACGGCCGCGGGTCGGCACGGCCGCGACGGGACCAGGGAGCGACGCGACATGAGCCACTACCTCGCCTTCGATCTGGGCGCCTCCAGCGGCCGGGCGATCCTCGGCAGCGTCGAGAACGGCCGCATTGAGCTGCGCGAGGTGCACCGCTTCGAGAACGGCCCCGTCGATGTGGCCGGCGGCCTCTACTGGAACCTCCTCGGGCTGTTCGCGGAACTCAAGACCGGCCTGGCCAAGGCCCTGGCCGAGGGCGTCAGCCTCGCCGGCATGGCCGTCGACACCTGGGGCGTCGACGTCGCCCTGCTCGACAGCCAGGGCAAGTTCGCCGGCTTCCCCAGGCACTACCGCGACCCGCGTACCGCCGATATCCTGCCGTGGGCCTTCGCACGACTCCCGCGCGAGCGGCTCTACGAACGCACCGGCATCCAGTTCCTGACCTTCAATACCGCCTTCCAGCTCGCCGCCATGGTGCGCGACCAGGACCCGGTCCTCAGCAGTGCCCGGACCCTGCTGTTCATGCCCAACGCCCTGACGTACCTGCTCTGCGGGACGATCTCGGCGGAGTACACCATCGCCAGCACCTCGCAGCTCCTCGACCCGCGCACCGGCGGCTGGGCCTGGGATGTCGTCGACGCCCTGGGCCTGCCGCGGCACCTCCTGCCGCCGATCGCGCCGCCGTGCACCCTGGCCGGGCCGCTGCGGCCGGCACTCTGCGCCGAGCTGAACTGCGAGCCCATCCCGGTGATCCTGGTCGGCAGCCACGACACCGCCTCGGCCGTCGCCGCCGTGCCGGCCGAGCCGGGCTCGTCCTGGGCCTACCTGAGCAGCGGCACCTGGAGCCTCCTCGGCGTCGAGCTGGACGCCCCCGTGATCACGCCGGCGTCGCTGGCCGCCGACTACACCAACGAGGGCGGCCTGGGCGGCACCACCCGCTTCCTCAAGAACATCATGGGCCTCTGGCTGATCCAGGAGTGCCGCCGCGACTGGCAGCGGCGCGGCCAGGCGGTGTCCTTCGACGAGATGATGCACCTGGCCGAGGCGGCGGAGCCATTCCGCTCGCTGATCGACCCGAACGCCGCGGTCTTCGTGGCCCCCGGGGCCATGCCCGAACGCATCGCGGCGTTCTGCCGCGACTCCGGCCAGCCGGTCCCCGAGACCCCCGGCCAGATCCTGCGCTGCGCCATGGAGTCGCTGGCCCTGCGCTATGGCCTCGCCGTGCAGGAGCTCGAGCAGCTCACCGGCCGCCGCCTGGAACGCCTCCACCTGGTTGGCGGCGGCAGCCGCGACGACCTGCTCAACCAGTTCACCGCCAACGCCATCGGCCGACCGGTCGTGGCCGGCCCGGCCGAAGCCACCGCCCTCGGCAACATCGCCGGCCAGGCCCTGGCCACCGGCGAGCTGGCCTCCCTGGCGGCGGCCCGCGAGGCCATCCGGCAGTCGATCCGCACGCGGACCTACACGCCGCACGCCACGCCGGCCTGGAAGGCCGCCGCCGAGACCTACCGGCGGCTGTTTTGTTAAGCCCTTGATACTTTGGCATTTCGCACTATGGTTATGCGATTCCGCGACGGCGGGCAGTGACATCTGCCCGTATCGTCATCAGGCACAGCTATCGGCCTCCCCGCCGCGGTCTCGTGTGCGGCCTGGGATTGCCGAAGGAGGACGGCGCACATGTCGGGTTTCGCAAGCAGGGCGGCTATTCCCGGACTGTTCCCCGACCCCAAAGAGATCACCCTGACCGGCGGCACCACCGAGCTCTCGCAGGATGTCCGCCTGGTGACCAGCAACGTGCTGCCGCTGCAGCGCAAGGCCATGCGCGGCGTCCTGGCTGAGGCCGGCGTGCGCGTCGTGGCCAACAAGAAGAAGTACGTCATCGAGGCGATCGTCGAGGACGACACCGCCTTCGACCTCAGCGACGTCCCCGAGATCGCCCGCGAGGAGTACTACGAACTCGACCTGCGCGAGAGCGTGGTGACCATGCGGGCGCCGACGCAGACGGGCATCCTCTGGGCCACCCAGAGCCTCGGGGCGCTGTTCCGCGCCTTCGTCAACGGCAGCCTGCCCCCGAACATGGTCATCCGCGACTGGCCCAGCCTGCCGAACCGCGGCGTCTTCGTCGAGAACAAGTGGGGCCCGGACCGCATGAAGCTGCCCGACTGGTGCCAGCTCATCGACCGCCTCAGCGCCCTGAAGATGAACCGCCTCGGCGTCGGCCTCTACGGCTGCTGGGGCAACTGCCGTTTCGAGGGCTCCCTCACCGAGTTCCTGCAGGTGCCGGTGCCTGGCCATGACGAGCTGCGCAAAGAGCACCACCTGCGCTGGTACTCGCCGGACTTCTCGCGCTGGAACGACGAGACCTACCTGTCACCGATGTTCGAAGAGAACTTCTTCGGCGAGGTGGTGGCCTACGGCCGCGAGAAGGGCATCGACGTCATCCCCTTCGTCAACAGCCTGGGCCACAACACCCTCATCCCCCGCCTGCTCCCGGCGGTCTCGGCGAAGGACGCCGACGGCACCCCGCGCGGCCTGGGCTACTCGATCGCCGACCCCGCCACCCGCGCGTTCCTCGAGGCCTTCTACGGCAGCATCATCGAGCGCTACTACCCCAATGGCATCGAGTACTTCCATATCCAGATGGACGAAGTCTGGCCGGACTACCCCGACCCCGCCGATCCGCAGAAGGTCGTGAGCCCGTGGTGCCAGGCCCCGGTGTCGGCCCGTCAGAGCGACCAGGAGAACCTGCGCGACTTCATCTTCTGGCTGGTCTCGATGCTGACCGCCAAGGGCGTCGGGCATGTGGTCATGTGGAACGACCAGCTCACGCGTCACATGCAGGTCCTCGACAAGAGCTTCGTCAAGGCTCTGGAGAAGGCCGGGCTGAAGAACCGCCTGATCCTGCACTGGTGGTGGTACAGCAACGACGCCATCGATGACAGCACCCACGTCGCCCTCGGCGCCAAGCTCGGCCTCGACGGCTGGGTGGCGCCGATGACCTGCTACTTCAACTGGATGCGCTACGACTACCGCCGCCCGAACATCGAGCGCATGCTGGCCATGGCCCACGACGAGGGCGCCAGCGGCGCGGTGTCGTACGCGGTGCACGACCCCGGCTACACCGACCACGAGGCCCTGCTGGCGGGCTACGCCTGGAGCGGCATGGCGAGCGGCTCGATGGACGAGGTCCAGGCGCGCTGGGCCGAGTGCTTCGGCGCCGGCCAGGAGGCCTACCTGGCGGCCAGCGAGGCCCTGGTCAAGGTCGCCACCGCCTACCCGGCGCTGGGGCACTGCTACCACTACACCTACACGTACTGCAGCAAGGACCTGCCCTGGCCGCGGGGTTACCCGGCCGAGGCCCTCGACAAGCTCGCCGCCATGAAGGGCGTCAAGGTCGCCGCGCAACTGCGCGAAGCCGCCGAGCTGGCGACGCAGGCCGGCGCCGGCTTTGCCGCGGTGGCGGCCGCGCCGGGCCTGAACGAGACTGCCAAGGCCGCCGCCAAGAGCCTCCGCGCCGAGGCGGCGCGGGCCGCCGGCCTGGCCACGGTCTTCGCCTTCCTCGTCGACCTGCGCAAGGCCAAGCCGAAACCCGATGCCGCCGAGACCTGCGCTGCCCTGCGGGCCGAGTTCGTCGAGGCGATGCGCGTGGTCGAGCTGAACAAGCCCTCCTACGTGGCCCCGTCCTGCCTGTACAGCCTCAGCGTGCTGCTCGAGTTCCTCGACCAGCTCCATGGGGACCTCAAGGCCGGCAAGGCCCCGCGCTGGGCCAAAGAGTGATGTCGTCGCCGGCGCCCCGTGGTGCCGGCAGGACAGGAATGGGCGCGCCCGGCCGCCGAGGCCGGCCGGGCGGCCGCGGCGACAGGCAGCGCCCCGTCAGGCAGCCTCGCAGCCATCCTCCGGAGAGTCGCATGCGCATCCTGGTCACCGGCGGCGCCGGTTTCATTGGCAGCCACATCGTCGAGCACTTCCAGGGCCGGGCCGAGATCCGCGTCCTCGATAACCTGCGCTCGGGCTTCCGACAGAACCTCGCCGGCCTCGACGTCGAGTTCATCGAGGCCTCCATCCTCGACCGCGAGGCCGTGCGGCGCGCCGTGGCCGGCGTCGACTACGTCTTCCACCTCGCCGCCATGATCAGCGTCCCCGAGTCGATGGAGAAGCCGATCGAAGCCGAGCAGATCAACGTCATAGGCACCCTCGTGGTCCTGGAAGAGGCGGCCGCGGCCGGCGTGCACAAGCTCTGCCTGAGCACCTCGGCGGCGGTCTACGGCGACAACCCCGAGGTCCCCAAGCGCGAGAGCATGCTGCCGGAACCGAAGAGCCCGTACGCCATCACCAAGCTGACCGATGAGTACTACTGCGGCATGTTCGCCAAGGAGCGCGGCCTGCCGACCGCCTGCCTGCGCTACTTCAATGTCTTCGGGCCGCGACAGGACCCGCGCAGCCAGTACGCGGCGGCGGTGCCGATCTTCGTGAGCAAGGCCCTGCGGCACGAGCCGATCACCATCTTCGGCGATGGCGAGCAGACGCGCGACTTCATCTACGTCAAGGATGTCGCCGCCGCCAATGCCCATGCCGCCCTCGGCGACGCCGCCGGGGTGTTCAACGTCGCCTACGGCGGCCGCATCACCATCAACGACCTGGCCCGCCGCATCATACGCCTGACCGGCTCACGCAGTGAGATCCGCTACCTCCCCGAGCGCCCCGGCGATGTCAAGCACTCGATGGCGGCGGTCGAGCGTCTGAAGGCCACCGGGTTTGTGCCTTCCAGCGACTTCGATGCCGGCCTCGCCGCGACCATCGAGTTCTTCGCCGCGCGACAGGCCTGAGCAGGAGGTCCTTCGAGTGCCCGTGCCGAATCACCGCATTCTCTTCGTCTGCTCGGGGAACACCTCGCGCAGTGTCATGGCCGCGGCCTGGTTCAACGCCGCCTGTCGCGAGCGCGGCCTGGCCGGCCTCGAGGCCGAGGCCGCCGGGATAAACTCACCCGACGGCGCCCCGATCGCGCCCGAGGCTATGGCCGTCCTCGAGGAGAGGCATATCCTCCCCGAACGGCTCGGCAGACGCCGCCTGACTGCCAAGGCCGTCCTGCGCGCCGACCTCGTCGTGGCCATGACCGAGCAGCACCGCGAGCGCCTGGTGGAGGCCTTCCCGCGGCTACACCTGCGGGTGGTGGCGCTGATGGCCTTCGCCAAGGGCGGCGATCGCCATGTCGCCGATCCGGTCGGCGGCGGCGTGGAGGCGTACCGCGCCTGCCTGGACCAGATGCAGCCGGCCCTGGAGGCCATCCTCGACGAGTGGGCCTGACCGCCGGTGTGAGGGATCGCGGTGGGGGCGGACGTCGTCCTGTCGCAGACTTTCAGCCTGCCATGCGGAACATCCTGTTTCCCAGGGCGTTGCCCTGGGCTGATGGATGATGCCCTTTCAGGGCGCCAGAACAGCGGTCCACGGGCGGCGCCGTGGACCTACTTGCCGGCCGTTCTGCCGAGAGTGGGCGCCACGAGCCGAGTGGCGCTCCCCCGGGCGCTGCCGGCGCCCGGGGGGTCCACGGGCGGCGCCGTGGACCCCTTTGCCGGGGCCGTCCTGCGGAAAGTGGGCGACACGAGCCGAGTGGCGCTCCCCCGGGCGCCCTTCAGGGTTCCGCCGGCTCAGGCGCGGGCTTCGCCGCGGTTGTGGGCAGGGCGGCGCGCACCGCCTCGACGACACGCTCGGCCAGCATCTGCCGCCCGGCGTCGCCGAAGTGGAAGGTATCCCTCCAGAGGGCGCGGTCCTGCGGGTCCATCAGGGCGAAGAGGTCGTTGGTCGGCAGGCCGGCGTCTCGCACCACCTCGGCGGCGATGGCGTTCAGCTCGCGGGCCTTCGCGGTCAGGGCCGGATCGCGCAGCGGCGTCGACGTCGCCCAGATCAGCCGGGCACCGCCGCCGCGCGCCTGCAGCAGCGACAGGACCTCGCGCAGGGCCGCCGACCAGGCGGCGCGGTCGGTGTTCAGGCTGTGCAGGCCGTTGTTGACGTGGATCACCGCGTACGGGTACTCGTCGAGGATGAAGGCCAGTTCCTTGAGGTAGGAGCGGTCCGTCACGCACTTCGACGTGGCCCAGAACGAGGTAGTCGCTGTGCCCTTGAGGGCATCGCGGACGCCGATCTGGTAGCTGTTGCAGATCGAGTCGCCGATGAGGAGCACCCTGGGCAGGGCCGTCTCGTGGGTCTCGTAGGCGTAGGTGATTGACCACTCGGTCGCTTCGCGCTGGCGCTCTGCGCCGCCCGCGGCCAGTCCCAGCAGCAGCCCGGACACGATCATGCGGTTCATCGTGACCTCTCTCTCGTTTCTACGTCTCCCGCGGCGCGTGAGCAGATCCGGCTACGGCTCACGCCCATCCCAGAGGGCCTTGGCGACGCGCAGGCAGTTCCCGCCCATGACCTTGGCAATGACCTCGTCGCTCAGGCCGCGCTGGACCATCCCGACGGTGATCAGCGGCACGTTGGTCCAGGCCAGGCTGAGGTCGGCGCCCGGCGCCGGGGTGACGGCGGGGCCCTCGGGCCAGAGCGAGCGCCAGTGCGGCCGTTGCGGCGGCCGCGCCGGCAGGGGCGACCCCGCCGCGGCGGCGCTCGGCGGCGGCGCGATGGCGTAGGCGACGTCGGTGCCGATGGAGACGTGGTCCGGCCCGACGAGATTCAGGGCGTACTGGACGTGGTCCAGGAAGGCGCGCAGGTCGCAGGTGCCGCCCAGGAATCGGCCGATGGCGCAGATGCCGATGCAGCCGCCGGTGTCGGCGATGGCGCGCATGACCGCGTCGTTCTTGCCGCGGAAGTGCGGGTGCAGGCCGTGGCAGACCGTATGGCTGGCGACCATGGGGCGATCCGAGCAGCGCGCCGCGTCGAGGCTGGTCTGCATGCCGGCGTGGGCGACATCGACGATCATGCCGACGCGGTTCATCGCTGCCACCACGGCGCGTCCGAAGTCGGTCAGGCCGGCGTCGTGCGGCTCGCCGCAGCCCTGTCCGATGGGGTTGCTGCGCTGGTAGACGAGGTGGGCCATGCGCACGCCGAGCTGGAACAGCGGCCGGATGAAGCTCAGTTCGTCCTCGACCGACTCCCAGCGCTGGGGCAGCGGGACGCCATTGGCGGTCATGGTCAGGCAGCGCCGTCCGGCGTCCTTGGCCGCGGGGATGTCCTCCGGGCAGGCGGCGCGGCGGATGAACTCCGGCCGGAGGTCGCAGGCGTAGGTGCGTCGTCCGAGGCGTTTGAAGAGGGTGCCGATCTCGTTGCTCTCCTCGCCGGCGTTGATCCAGACGCAGTCCACCCCGGCGGCCTCCCAGGCCTCGGCGGCCTCCTGGAACTGCGCCGCGTCGCTGGCCCAGCGCGTCATGGAGCCATCCTCGCGGGCGTCGGCGAGTTCGCGTTCCGAGGCGCCGGCGGCGGCCAGTGCCCGCAGTCGTGCCGGATCGGCGGCGCCCATGGCGCCGAAGCCATAGCCATCGATGACCAGACAGCGCCGGTGCAGGGCCAGGCCGTACTCCAGGTCGCGTGCCGAGGGTTGCAGTGCCGCCAGGCCGGCCTGGCGGGCCCGTTCGATCGTCGGGTGCATAGTCGTGGGTCGTCCTCTCGTTGCGCGTACCTCAACCTCGGCGCCGCGAACGCGGCACCGGCCTCAGGCGGACGGGTCCTTGACCAGGCGCGGGTCGAGGATGACGCGGTGACGTTTGAGGTACGCCTGCAGTCGCGGCACATCCAGATCGCCGAAGCCCTTCAGGCCGTCGCGGGCCAGCGCCGCCGCGGCCGCGCCGGCCGCCTCGCCGGTGACGGCGCAGGTCGGTATGACGCGGGTGACATCCCAGGCGCGTCCGGCCGCGGAGATGCAGCGTCCGGCCGTGATCAGGTTCGGCGTGCGCACCGCCGCCAGGATGCTCAGCGGCAGGCTGTACACCGGGCCGGGCTTGCGCCAGTCGCCGGTGAGGCCGAGGGTGTCGTCGAACCAGCGGTGGCAGTCGCGCTCGCGCAACGTCCGCGCCCCCACCAGGCGGCGGCTCATGCGGAAACTGGCCAGCATCGGCACGTTGATCGGGTAGGCCAGCCCGCCACAGGCCGCGCCGCGCCGCGCCACGTCCTCCATGATGAACTGCCGCGAGTCGAGGATCATGGCGGTGACCTCGCCGCCGTCGTCGCCGCGGTAGTTGCGGCCGCTCTCCGGCGCCCGCCGGCCGTCGTCACGCGGGATCTTCGTCAGCGACGCCAGCTTGACCTCGCCCTTCTCAACCACGTAGTACCAGCCGCTGCGGACGTTGCTGCGCAGCGACACGGTCTGCTCGCCGGCGACATGACAGACATCCGCATCGCCGCTGGCGTCAACCACGGCCTGGCAGGCCAGCGCGACGCGGCCGCTCTTGTTCTCCACGATCACGGCGCGGATGCGATCGCCGTCCTTGTCGACCGCGCAGACGCGGGTATCGAAGAGGATGCGGACGCGGTTCTTGAGGAGCAGCCTCTCGAGCTTGTAGGCGAAGGTCACCGGGTTATAGCCGGTACGGTAGCGCCGACGCAGGCGCTCCTCGGGGTCGCCGCCGGGCTCCCAGCAGGACGGGATCTTCTCGATGCGCAGATGCGGCAGCGTCGTCTCGACGTCGTCGACCGAGAGCCGTATGAACTCCTCGCAGATGCCGGCGCTGACCTGGCGGCCGCGGCCGTCGCAGAGGGGCAGATAGATGATGACATTGCCGATGGTGGCCAGGCCGCCCAGGGCGCAGTAGCGCTCGAGCAGGCACACCCGACTGCCGGCGCGCGCCGCCGCCAGGGCCGCCGCGACACCCGCAATACCGCCGCCCGCCACCACGACGTCGTAGCTGCCGACAACCGGGACCTCGCGACTCTCATGGATACTCGTGAGCATGACCACACGTACTTCACCGAATCTGCCGAACCCGCCGCTGGCCAACGGTAATGCCACTCGCCGCCGCGGCAAGCCGTACGGCGACGAGCCGCGCCCGCCCGTGCCGGGCGCCGACACCGGAAATCACCCCGGACGGCGTGTCAGCGTCCAGCCGGTCACCCAGGAGGGGTGCTCGATCGCAGCCGGGGGTCGCGCGAGAGCCCGACCCCCGGAACCGCAAATCCTCGAACCACGCACCCTGAAGGGTTGCAGGAACTGCACGTTGAGGCAACCCTGCGCCACACGGCGACGAGCCGCGGCCCGCCGGCGCCGTCACGGCGTGGCGCGGCCGCCATGGCCGTGACTCAGGCCGGCAGGTCGGCGCCGGTGCCGGTGACGGTGAGCCGGCCGTGTTTGACGCCCTTGGCGGCGGTGAGCTGGTCGGCCAGGGCCTTGACCTCGCGGGCCGCGCCCCGCACCGCCAGGACCTCGAGGCAGTGGTCGTGGTCGAGATGGCAGTGCAGGCTGGAGATGATGACGTCGCGGTGGGCGTGCTGCAGGTCGGTCAGGAGTTCCTGCAGGAGGGGCCGGTGGTGGTCGTAGACCAGGGTGATCGAGCCGGCGATCTCGCGGTCGCCGAGGTGCTGCCGATGCTCGACGAGCTGGGCGCGGATCATGTCCGCGATCGCCTGCGAGCGGTTCTGCCAGCCCTTCTCGCGGACCATCTGGTCGAGGTCGCGCTGCAGTGCCGGCGGCAACGACACGCTGAAACGCGTAGCGCGGTCTTTCACACCATGGCCTCCTTGCAATGCTGCCGGGCGCCGGCGAGCCCCTTCGGCTGAAACTGCCCGGCCTGACGCGATGGTCTGCCCGGCCAGTGCCGGGCCGCGACGGCCACTCGTCTCCCGGTCGCCGACGGCGCCCGGGAAGGCCACGGACGGCGCCGTGGACCGCCGTGACCCGCAAGCCGGCGCCGCGAGCCGACCGCTCAGCCCTGGGTGGCCTGCAGAGCCCGCACCGCGGCGTCCGCCATCACCTCGCCGACACCCGGAACAAAGCCGCGCGCCAGCGCCGAGCGCACCTCGTAACCCATGTGGTCGAACGTCTTCATCGGCTCCGCCGAGACATGGGCGAGATTCTCCTCGAACGCCTTGCGCGTCGGGATATAGCCGACCCAGCCATTGGCCAGTTCCGCCAGGAAGGTCCGCGCCAGCGGCGAGCGCCGGCGGATGTCGAGCTGCAGCTCGACGAAGTACTCGGCCGGTATGCCGACGAAGCCGACATCGCCGAGCCGTATGGCCTGGATGTCGATCGTGCGCCAGGATGGGTCCACGGTGGCGTCGTCGCGCAACGGCAGGCTCGCCGGTTCGCTGGCGACCACCAGCGGCGAGGCCGCCAGGGGCTGGAGCTTGCCCAGGGCCTGACAGACGTCGCCCGCCAGGGTCTCGCCCATCCAGCGCGCGTGCTCGTGGCCCTTGCGCGGGTACGGACTGCGCACGTCGCAGTGGTTGATGTCGCCGCAGGCGCCGTTGGTGAAAAGCACAAAGGGCGCACCCTCGAGGCGCTCCTGCAGACGCCGCACCAGGTAGCCGGTGTAGTCGGCCGAGACCTCGGTGCCGCCGACGCAGTCCTGGTGGCAGGCGTAGTTGACGTAGAGGGCCTTCAGCGAGCCATCGGCGCGCCGGAAGGCCAGCACCCCGACCTCGGGATCGATCGGCGCGGCCGGGCCGACGATGTCCGGGTTCTGGTAGCCCGGGTTGGTGCGCACCGAGCCGTCGCGCATGCGGTAGCGCCGGTTCCAGGCGATGCGGTCCTCCATGACCGCGGCGCCGGCCAGGGTGCAGGTCTCGCGCGCTGCCATGGCCGCCACCGCCGCCTGGGCCGCCCGCGCCGGCAGGCCCTCGAGCCAGACACGGGTCGCCGTGTCCTCGGGCTTGAGCATGAAGGCACGCGGTTGCGGCGCGGTGTGCGTGTGCGTCGACGAGATCATGATGCGCGAGCCCGGCACCCCAGTCAGGCGCGTGATCTCGGCACGGATCGCCGCCGTCAGCTCGAAGGGCATGCAGATGACGTCACAGCACATCAGGATGACCGCCTCGCCGTCGGCGCCGAGCGCCAGAGCCCGCGCGTAGAGGTCGTCATGAATCGCCGTCGCCTGACGCGCCTCGAAGTACCCCGCCAGCGAGGCGCCCAGCCCGGGCGTGATCACCGCCTGCCCGCCACCGACCTGAATCGTCGACATCGATCCGCTCTCCTTAATTAACAGGGACGGCCGTCGCCGGCGGCCCGCCGGGCTGCGCCGCCACCAGCCGCCCGCCAAGGCCCATCCACAGGACAGACCCGCATCCCACGACGGCATACCCTAGCCCGGTTTATGCGCGACGCACGGATGCTTCGCGACGGATCCCGGGGCTGCTTCAGGATCCCTTGACCGGCCATCCTGAAGGGATGCCAGAACGTAGCCGGGGGCCGCGCGCAGCCCGCCCCCCGGAGTCAGGCCCCACGAATCGCGCACCCTGAGGGGGTGCCAGAAGCGGCCTTGGGGTGATCCAGGGCGGGCGCTCACGGACGCGCAGGCGTCCACAGAGCCGCGGCGGCGCTGAAGGCCCGACGACACGATGGCCACTGCGAGCACCGGACACGCCGACCTTGGGAGGCTACCGTAGACACGCACGGGAGATCGACGGCTGAGCCCTGAGTCTCCTGTCGATCGCAGTGACCGTCACCGATAGGCCATGGCCCGTGGCCGAGGATCCGTCTGAAGGAGCGCCCGTCGCATGATCCAGCACAGCTTCCCGTTTGACCCGACCTGCGGCTACGGTCTGGACAGCCTCCTGGCCATCGAGCCGCCGGCGACCTGTCCGGCGGATTTCGACGCCTTCTGGTCGGCGACCTATGCCGAGGTCCTGGCCCGGCCGACCGAGCTGAGAGTCGAGGCGATCTGGTCGCCGGATGCGGAGACGGCCCTCGCGCGGGTCGAGTACACCAGCCTGGGCGGGGCTCGCATCGGCGCCTTCATCTCACGACCGCGCGAGTCGCGCGGCGGCCTGGTGATCGGCCATGGCTACGGCTCCTTCGCCGGGCCGGTCCTGCGTGCCGGCCTGACCGTGATCGTGCCCAACATCCGCGGCTTCGGCCTCTCGACCTCGGCCGCGTTCCCCTGGCAGGCGAGCCGCCATGTCCTCTGCGGCATCGAGTCGCGTGAGAGCTACATCCTGCGCGGCGCCGTGGCCGACCTCTGGCAGGCGGCGTCGGTGCTGCTCGAGCTCTACCCGGATACCGCCGCCAACCTCGTCTACAGCGGCGGCAGCTTCGGCGGCGGCCTCGGCGCTCTGGCGCTGCCCTGGGACCGGCGTTTCCGCGCCGGCTGCCTGGATGTCCCGACCTTCGGACACCACCCCCTGCGCCTGCGCTTCCAGTCCAACGGCAGCGGCGAGGCGGTGCGGCAGTACCACGCCGCCCACCCCGAGGTCGAGGCCGTGCTGGCGTGGTACGACGCCGCCACCGCCGCGACACGGATGCGCATCCCGGTGATCTGCTCGCCGGCGCTCTTCGACCCGACCGTGGTGCCGCCGGGGCAGTTCGCCATCCACAACGCCCTGCCGCAGGCATTCCGACAGAGCTTCATCCTGCAGGCCGGGCACTGGACCAGCCCGGACGACGCCCCGACACGCCAGGCCATCGCGGCCGCCACCGAGGCGCTCTTCCTCACCCCCTGACGGGTCTTCCTCCACTGGCCATTCCCTGCCAGTTCCGGAAGCTCCGATGTACGGTGGACTTACGGCTCTGCCGTCGATCTCCCGGCTCCTGAGCACGCCCCGGCTGCCGCTCAGCCGCCGCTGAGGAAGAGACCGAGCCGCGACAGAACCGGGCCGGCCTTCGCATCGAGGATGCGCAGGCGCAGGCGCTGCGCCGTCACCGCCGGGAAGCGCTGCAGGCGCCGCACGCCGATGGTGGTGCCCATACACAGGGTCGACCAGACGCCGCCGGCCTCGGCCTCCAGCGACCACGACCGCACGCGCTGGCCAAGCGGCACCGCCTCCTGGAGGAGCACCTGGTCGATGCGGCGGGCCTGCGGCAGCTCGAGGGTCACCGCCGCGGCGGTGACCCCGTCGTCGCAGGCCCAGCAGGCCTGGTCATCGCCGCCGACCAGATGCGCCGCGGCGTAGGCCGGGTCGTTGCCGCGGACCTGGTCGGCGCTGAGTGTCGCACCGCGGGCGAGGTCCTTGGAGAAGGTCGCGGTCAGGGCCCGTCGCAGGCCATCGAGGCGTTCGGCGTCGATCTCGTGGATGCGCCCGCGGCGGTCCGGGGGCAGATTCAGCAGGAGGTTCGCGCCGCGGCCGATGGAGTGGTAGTAGATGTCGACCAGGTTCTCGACCGAGCGCACGCGCTCGTCCTCGGCGGCGTGGTAGAACCACCCCGGCCGGATCGAGACATCGACCTCGGCGGGGAGCCAGTGAGCGCCGTCCTCATGGCCGGTGTTGAGCTGTTCGGGAACCGCCTTGCCCGGGCACCACGCGTCCGTGTTCAGCGTGCACCAGTTCGTCTCGCCGGCCAGGCCGCGCTCGTTGCCGCACCAGCGCACGTCCGGGCCGATATCGCTGAACATGACCGCCTCGGGCTGGAGTTCCCGCACCATCGCCCAGGTGTTCTGCCAGTCGTAGTAGGTCGCCGGGTCGATCTGGCGCGCCTCGCGGCTGCCGCCGTAGTAGCCGTCGCCGCCGCGGGCGCCGTCGAACCAGACCTCGAAGATCGGGCCGTACTCGGTGAGGAGCTCGCGGAGCTGGCTGCGGTAGTACTCGAGGTAGGCCGGCCGGCCGTAGTCGGCGTGGTTGCGGTCCCAGGGCGAGAGGTAGACGCCGAAACGCAGGCCCTGCTCGGCGCAGGCGGTCGAGAGCTCGCGGACGACGTCGCCGCGGCCGCCCCGCCAGGGGCTGTGCTTCACCGAGTGCTCGGTGTAGCGCGACGGCCACAGGCAGAAGCCGTCGTGGTGCTTGCAGGTCAGGATCAGCCCCCGCAGGCCGGCGGCACGGGCCGTGCCCACCAGCGCCCCGGCGTCGAAGGCGCTCGGGTCGAACAGCGCCGGGGATTCGTCACCGAAGCCCCACTCGCGGTCGGTGAAGGTGTTGACGGTGAAGTGCACAAAGCCGTACACCCCCATCTGATGCCAGGCCCACTGGCGCGGGCTGGGCACCGGCCCGCAGGGCGCCGGCGGGGGTACGGTCGGTTGACTGGCCTGATCCATGCTCGGTGACACTCCCAATGACAACGGCCCGGTGCGAACCGGCGCGGCCGCGACGACGCCTCAGCGCAGGCGGCCGGCGATGCCGGGAAGGCGGCTGTAGACCCAGGCGCCATCCACGATCGTGCCGGCCACGCGGCCGCGGCACAGGCGGCCTTCGTACGGGCAGTTCCGCGACCGTGAGTAGAACTGGGTCGGGTGCAGGACATGCTGTGCCGACGGGTCGAGCAGCGTGACGTCGGCGGCGGCACCGGGCGTCAGCGTCCCGGCCTCGAGATGCAGGACCTCTCGAGGACCGCGGGTGAAGCGCGCCACCACGTCCGGCAGGGCCATGGACCCGCCGTGCACCAGCTCGGTCAGGCACAGCGCCACGGCGGCCTCGAGGCCGACGATGCCGGCCGGGGCGCGCTCCATCCCCGCCGCTTTCTCCTCGGTGGCGTGCGGGGCGTGGTCGGTGGCGATGACGCCGATGGTGCCATCCGCGACGCCCGCCACCACCGCCTGGCGGTCGGCTTCCGTGCGCAGCGGCGGGTTCATCTTGGCGTTGGGGCCATGCAGGACACAGCAGGCCTCGGTCAGGCAGAGGTGGTGCGGCGACGCCTCGGCGGTCACCGGCAGGCCGTGCCGCTGGGCGGCCCGGACCATCGCCACACTGAAGGCCGTGGAGATGTGCTGGATGTGAATCGGCCAGCCGGTCTCGCGGCAGATCAGGATGTTGCGGCAGACGACCAGGTCCTCGGCCAGGCCGGGCTGGCCCGACACACCCAGGCGCTGCGCGAAGTCGCCGGCATTCATGGCGCCGTGACGCGCGACGCTGTCGTCCTCGCAGTGGTCGATGACCGGCAGGCCGACCTCGGCAGCGCGACGGACCGCCTCGAGCATCAGGCCGGCGTCCTGCAGGCAGGTGCCGTCGTCGGTCAGCGCCACCGCCCCGGCCGCCGCCAGGGCGCGGGCGTCGCTGAGGGCCTTCCCGG
Organism: Lentisphaerota bacterium; assembly: GCA_012514865.1. Classification (GTDB taxonomy): domain Bacteria; phylum Verrucomicrobiota; class Lentisphaeria; order Oligosphaerales; family JAFGRS01; genus JAGVUW01. The sequence goes on from JAAYZO010000173.1 coordinate 23,344, forward strand.
CACGGCCCTGGCTCAGTGCCCCGGTCTGCAGCACCCGCACGCAGGCCCGCTCGCGGGCCGCCGACAGGACCTGCTCGAGGATCTCCGGACGGTCTACCGGCGGGTTCGTGTTCGGCATCGCCACGACCGTGGTGAAGCCGCCGGCCGCCGCGGCCTGGGTGCCGCTGGCGATGTCCTCCTTGTGCGTCTGGCCCGGCTCGCGGAGATGCACATGCAGGTCGATGAAGCCCGGGCACACCACCAGGCCGGCGACATCCACCACCGGCGCACCCGGCGCTGCCTCGGCCGCAACGCGGCCATCGACGATCACGACGTCGCGGACCTCGTCAAGGCCGTTCACCGGATCGATGACTCGGCCGCCTCTCAGGATCATCGTGCCTTCCATGCGGGCTCCTGTTGTCACGCTCGTGCTGCGGGCCTGCCCGGTTCACAGCCCTAACATAGACGCCCAAGCGCCCGCCCGCAGGCCTGCCCGGCGCCCCTTGACTCGGCGGCCATGGACAGAGCCGCGGCGGCGGTGTAAAGTCCGACGTGCGGTCGGTGTGGAGTGGTGGGGCCGGGGGCCAGGCGGCCCTTGGCGCATCAGCATCGGGTGGGTGTCGTGGCCGCTTCCGAGAACACCAGCATTACTCTCCTGGAGCGCATTCGCGACCCGGGCAACCAGGACGCCTGGGAGCGCTTTGCGGCCTTCTGCCAGCCGGTGATCTGCCGCTATGCCCGCCAGTTGGGCTGCAACCCCGGCATGTGTCAGGACGTCGTGCAGGAGACCCTGGTTGACCTGATCCGCATCATGGCGACCTTCCGCTATGACCCGGCGCACGGGCGCTTCCGCTCATTCCTGTACCAGATCGTCCGGCGGCGGGTCTGCAACGCCTGGCGCCGCCAGGCGCGGTACCGGATGCTCGACCCGTCCGACCTCGCCGCGCACGCCGCCGCGCCGGAGCCGCGTCTGGACTCATGGGAGACCGAGTGGCAGCGCCAGGTGGCCATCGAGGCCCTCGAACGCCTGCGCCAACGGGTGGAGGCGACGTCCTTCGAGGCCTTCCACGCCGACATCGTCCTCGGTGAGCCGGTCGCCAGCATCTGCGCCCGACTGGACCTCCAGCCGAACGCGTTCTACCAGAT
>JAAYZO010000174.1 GCA_012514865.1 Lentisphaerota bacterium
GCCGCCTCGGCCAGCGCCAGGCCGGCCCGCGGCGAGGCGCCGTAGGTGACGTAGTCGCGCACCACCGCCGGCGCGGCGGCGGCCTCGGGGTGGCTGGCCTCGACCAGGCGGGCGATGTAGTCGGCCAAGGCGCGTGACAGGAAGATGCCGTCCATGACCGCGAAGAGCTCATCCAGCTCGGCGGCGCTCAGGGTCCAGGTCGGCGCCGGGGCCTCGCCGCGCCGGCGCTCGTGGACGATGGCGCTCAGCACCGCCGCCGGGGGCGGCTGCACCAGGAGCCGAAAGAGGAAACGGTCAAGCTGCGCCTCCGGCAAGGGGTAGGTGCCCTCGAGTTCGATCGGATTCTGGCTGGCCAGGACGACGAACGGCCGCGGCAGCGACCGGGTCGTGCCCAGGAGGGTCACGGACTGCTCCTGCATCGTCTCCAGCAGCGCCGACTGAGTCTTGGGCGAGGCGCGGTTGATCTCGTCGGCGAGGAGGAGGTTGGTGAAGACCGGCCCCGGTCGGAAGACCATGTCGCGCTGGCCGCTGGCGTCTTCCTGGAGGATATGCGAGCCGAGGATATCGCCGGGCATGAGGTCGGGGGTAAACTGGACGCGTTTGAAGGTCAGTTGCAGGATGGCGCCGAGGGCCTTGATGAGGGCGGTCTTGCCCAATCCGGGGAGGCCCTCGAGGAGGATATGTCCGCGGCTGAGGATGCCGGTGAGGACGAGGCGGTGCAGGGCTTCCTGGCCGAGCAGGATGCGGTCGAGCTGCTCGAGGAGTCGTGCGCCGGTGGCGCTGGCGGCCGCGAGGCGCGTCGGGTCGATGAGGGTCGTGCCCATGGTCTTCAGGGTCCTCCGCCTGGCGGCGCGGGCGTGCGGGCCCGGCGGCCGAAGTAGGCCTCGACCGCCGCGCGATGGCGCGGCAGGAGGGTGCTCTCACGCGCGCCCGTGGCGCCGCCGCCGGCGGTGAGCACCCCGGCCGTGGGGCCGGCGCCGGTGCGCTCTTCCGGCGCGGCGTACGAGACTCCCTGGAGGCGCGTGTGTTCCAGGTCGAGGCGGCTCCCTGGCGGCAGGGCCGCCGGCGCGAGCGGCGCCGTCAGCGGCGCCGGCGGCGCGGACCAGGTCAGCGCGGCCGCGCCCGGGCCGCGCGCGACGCCGCCGGTGCCCGGGCCGGCGCCGGCACAGGCCGCCAGAATCGCCTCGGCCGAACACGAGCCGGCCTCGAGGGCCGCCAGCGCCGCCGCCAGGGCTTCGGGGTCGGCACCCGCGCACGACGCCATCGCCTCGAGGAGCGCCTCGACCTCCTCGGGGCTGAGCTGGCGCAGACGGGCGAGCTGCTCGGGGGTGAGCGCCTCGGCGCCGCGGCATTGGCTCAGGAGTTCGGCGAGACGCCGGCGCTGCTCGGGGGTGAGACGCCCGGCAGCGGCCTCCTCGAGGGCCTTCGCGAGGGCCTCCTGGAGATCGCTCGGGAGGGCCTTGCCGGCGGCCTCGGCGGCGTCGTGGAGCATGCCGTCGAGGGCTTCGAGAAGGCGCGCCTCCTCCGCCGCGCTGAGGGCCTCGCGGCGCGTCAGGGCCGCCATGGTCGCGAGGGCGGTCTCGGCCTGCTGCATGGCGGCATTCCACTCCTGGGCCTGACGGAGGGCCTCGCCGGCACGCTCGCCGACGGCCTCCTGGAGGTAGTCGAGGGCTTCCCAGGTCGTACCGGGGTCGGTGCCATCGGCGGTCGCGAGGGCCTCGCGGAGCTGCCGTTCCCACGCCTCGCTCTGTTCGGGCGGCACCAGGCCTTCGGCGGCCATCCACGCCATCTCATCGGCGAGCGTTGCGGCCAGGCCCGCCGCGCCGACGCCAGCAGGCGCCACGCCGCGGGCTGCCAGCGCCAGCCTATCCGCGGCGCCCGCGGCGCCGACGGCAGAGGCCAGCCGTGCAGGTCTGCGCCGTCCGCACAGGCACAGAACAGCCCGCCGGCATGACTCGAGGCATCCAGCGCCGCCAACAGCGCCGACGGGTCCGGCAGACGCCGACGCGCCCACAGGCACGACATCAGCAGGCCCAGCGCCAGGACCGACAGGGCCAGCGCCGAGAGAACCGGCACCAGGCCCGGCCGCGGCCAGAGCCGCCACAGCCAGACGAGCGCACCCGCCGACAGACACCAGGCCGTGGCCCAGCGCGCCGCCGCCAAGGCCTGCAGACGCCACGACAGGGCACCGGCCAGGCCCGAGGCGGACCCGGCTGATTGTCCCACACCGGCCATGATCACCCTCCAGACGACAAGGCCTTATAATCGCCCATGACACGGCTGTCAACAACGCCCGCGGCGCGTTCGGGGCGGATTCCGCGTGAGGTTCTGGCACCCCTCCAGGGAGCATGACGTGGGGGTCTGCGATTCCGGGGGTCGGGCTGCGCGCGACCCCCGGCTACGCTCTGGCATCCCTCCAGGATGCAGCGCCGGAAGGGTCGCCAGCGACACAAGGGACTCCAGGAAGGGGCACCGCAGGCGCGCCTGCCGCCGCACGTCCCTGGGATTCCTGGGGTCCCTTGCGTCCCTGGGGTCCCACCGGCGGTATCCGTGTCCCGCGCCCAAGGGCCGCGCCCGCGCGGCCCGACGCCCGCGGCCCGACTCCGGAGCCGGCGAGGCCCGTCCGTGCCCGTCCGTGTCCCGTGCCCGCGGGCCGCGCCCCCGCGGCCCGCGATCGCGCCGGGATGGCACTGTCGCGTCGTGGTGATACGTTGGCCGTGGGTGCGACCCGGCACGGCGGTGCGGTCCCGGGTCGCGCCTGCGGCGTCGTGTCGGCGCCGCAGGGGTGCCGGCTCGCGGCGGGCCGCCGTGGCGTGCCGGCGAGCGACTGGTGTGCGTGCGAAGCGAGGAGGGAGCCGACCATGGACGATTCCCATCGAGACGCCAACGCGACCCGCCTGTCACGGCGGCATCGCCCACGCTTCCGGGGGTTCCTGACCCTCGCCCTGGCCGGCGGCCTTCTCGGGACTCTTCTCGGCGGTGTTCTCGGGGCTGCCGAGGCCCCGACCTGGTCGCCGGCGGACGACCTGCCCGAGGAGTTCGCCATGCTGACGGGGCCTTCCGAGGGAGCGCCGCGGCGCTGGCGGCTGCTGACGCGCAACCCGCGCCTTGAGGAGCAGGTGGCCGCGCACGCCGAGGCGAATGTGGTGCGCGAGGTCTGGCATGTGCCCGTGCAGCAGGGCCGGCATGTCCTCAAGGTCGTCTTCGCGGCGCCGTTCCGGCTGCCGGGTCATGTCTTCCATATCTACATCGATGCCGACAGCGACCCGGCCACCGGCCGCAGCAGCGGCGCCGTGGGTACCGACTACATGTACACCCTGTCGTGCAAGGCCCCGGGCTCCGAGAGCGAGTGGTGGGCCTTCTGGGACAAGGATGGCGCCCAGAGCAGCTCGCCGAGTTTCCTCGGCCTGGTGCGCGAGGAGGTCCTCTACCTCGCCGTGGACATGGCCACCCGTCAGGTCGACGGCGCCTCGGTCTTCCGGTTGCGCACCAACTCGTTCCTGTGGGAGGAGAAGGACGGCGACTGGCGGACCGTCGTCAGCCAGGACGTCGGGCCGGTCGAGGTCGCGGGCGATCCCGAGCCGGCGGACCGCGCCCCGGCGCAGCCGCACTCGCCGGTGATCAACCCGCGTTTTGCCATGACCGGGGGCCGCCTGAGCGGCTGGTGGCTGCGCGGCGCCGGCCGGGCGGTCGAGGCGCGGCCCACGCGCGACGAGACGGCGGGGGCACTGCGGGTGGGGCCGCTCTACATGCCGGAGGGCCTGGTGCAGGGCATCTCGGCCACGCCCGGACACTACCGCCTGCGCGCCCTGGCCCGCACCGACTGCTTCCAGCTCCACCTCGTGGCCGACCAGATGCAGATGCCCGTGCCGGTCGGCGCCGAGTTCCGCTGGGTCGAGCTGCCCTTCGTAGTGCTGCGTCAGGACAGCGCCCGCCCGGCGACCGTCGAGATCGGCTTTCGCTACCGCTCGCGGCCGGCCACCGGCAATGCCTCGCGCCTGCCGGCGACCCTGTGGGTGAAGGAGATCACCCTGGAGCGCCTCGGTGACACCGCCCTGGCTGACGGCTGGCTCGAGGGCCTGCCGGTGCATCCGCGGCACCACCTCGACCGCCTCGAGGCCAGCCCGTCGCGCCTGCGTCCCGGCAAGGTGGTCTTCCAGGACAGCTTCATCGGCACCGAGGTCTGGCTCATGACCCAGGGCGGCCAGGATGACCACTCCTACGTCGGCCACCCCGACTTCAGCAGCGACGGCCGCGTCATCCACATCGGCGCCCGCCAGCCCCCGGGCGGCATCCTGCGCACCGACGGCAGCGCCCGCTGGCTCGACAACCGCTGGCTCGGCCTGGTCTGGCTCTTCCCGTGGATGGAACGCCACCTCCCGGCCGGCGCCGACCCGCGTGACTGGATCGTGGTCAGCCGCAACCGCGAGGCCGTCGATCTGGAGAACGTCGTCACCCGCGCCCGCCACACCATCGCGCTGCCGCGCCGGCCCGGCTGGAGTGTGGTGCACTACCCCGGGCTGACCAACTACGGCCTGCGCGGACCCCGCATCACCGGCATCACCCACGATACCCTCGCCTGGCTCGCCGAGGACAGCCGCCGCGTCGCCACCTCGGATTCGTTCGGCAATGGCTTCCGCGAGTGGCCCATACCCAGCCTCTCGGCTGACCCGGCCGCCGACAAGGTCGCCACCGACATGACCTTCGTCGGCGGCAAGAGCGGCGACAACTGGCGCGACGCCATCGACAGCCAGGAGCGCCGCTACTACCTCTTCGAACTGAACCGCGACAACCTCCCCGACCACCCGACGAATCCCTACCAGATCCTGGCGCTGCCCCTGACCGGCACCCGCCGCGGCCCCCTGCGCGTCGTGCCGCATCCGGTCGGGCCGGTCACCGAGTACGTGACCTCACAGACCGGGCCGACCCAGCAGCCCTCGGCGAAGTGGTGGGACTACGCCGCCGGCTTCCCGTGGTCGGGCGACGACGCCAGGCTCCTCCTCGAGGATGGCACCCTCGTGCATATGAGCTCGCTGGGCGCGCACAGCAGCTTCCACACCGGCGGCGCCGCCAGCACGGTCAGCCTCATCGGCCTGGAGAACGAGGCCGACCGCTTCGTCGGGACCTACCGCAAGATCGACCGCGTGTCGTGGCCGCACGAGTTCCGCCGCGACCGCGACTGGGCCGTCGTCGGCGGCTACGCCGAGCCGCCCTCGCCGCTGCTCATGATCGACCTCGAGCACCGTACCCTGTGGACGGCAGTGCTGACCAACTTCCACGACTACCTCAAGCGCTACAGCAGCCGCTGGAATGACAAGGCCTACCACAAGCCGATGTTCCGGCCGGCGCCGACCTTCAGCCCCGACTTCACCAAGATCCTGTACTTCTCGTCCATGCTCACCGGCGACGACCCCGGCCGGCGCTGGGGCGATGTCTACATCGCCGTGGTGCGCTACCCCGACCCGCCACAGAACCCGCGCCTCGGCCGGTGGCGGACGCTCACCTGGGACCGTCCCGCACGCCATGCCGAGGTCCGTGGCTACCGCCTCTATCATTCCACCGAGAGCGGCCGCGGCTATCGACGCCTCTCGGATGACCTCATCACCGAGACGACCTGCCGCCTGCCGGACAGCGCCGACGGCGTCGTGGTCCTGACCAGCGTCGAGCACTCCGGGCTCGAGAGCCGCGTCTTCGCGGCCGAGGTCCGCCTCGGCGGGGCGGGGCCGTTCCGGCACTTCCACGAGATGGAATCGGCCCGCCTCGAGGCCCCGATGGTGCCCTTCTTTGAGCCCGCCGACGCGAGCGGCGCCTACGCGGTGGCGGTGACGGATCCCGAGCACCTGGCGCGTCAGGGCCTCGCCGCCGGGCGCCTGCAGGGCCTCGCCCGCCTGACGGTGTCGCCGCCGGAACGCCGCGGCCTGCGCCTCTGGGCCCGGGTGCGCGGCATGTCGGAGCTGGAGCGCGCCTCGTACACCCGCGGCTGGCCGCAGCGCGGCGGGCCGACCGCCGACGGCAGTGTCGCCATCGCCGCCGACGGCAGGACCCTCGGGGCCATCCCGGTCGCCGGTCCCGACTGGCACTGGGTCGCCCTCGACGGCGCGCCGCTGACCCTGCCCCGCGGCCGCGTCGACCTCACGCTGAGCACCGCCGACGCCGGCGTCGCGGTCGACTGCCTCTGCCTCACCAACGACCTCGCCTTCACCCCCGCCGGCCGCGGCCAGGCGCCGACCGCCAGGCCAAGCCGGCCCGAGGGCCTGCGCCTCGTGGACTTCAGCCCCGCCGATGCCGACCAGGTCCCCGTCGCCGAGGACGGCAACCTGAAACTCATCTGGACCGCCGCCACCGCTCCACAGGGCGTCTGCGGCTACCAGGTCTACCGCGGCGACAGCGCCGACCTCGAGGCCATCCCCGAGAACCTCATCGGCAGCCCCGCTGAGGCCGCCTTCATCGACTGCGACCTCGCGCTCGGCCAGAAAGTCTTCTACCGCGTCCGCGCCCGCGACGCCTGGGGCAACCTCTCCGAGCCCTCGGAGGCGATCGCGGTGACGGTCCCGCCGGCGCCGCTGAGGCCGGCCTTCAACCACCGCCGCCAGGGCACCGACGCCCGTGGCACCGCCATCGCCTTCGACGCCAGCGGCTCGCGCTGCCTCGTCGGCGCCATCCGCCGCTGGACGTGGTCCTTCGGCGATGGCAACGGCGGCGAGGGGCCCACGGTCATGCATACCTACACCGAGCCCGGACGGTATACGGTCACCCTGACCTTGGAGACCGACCAGGGCGCCGGGGCCACGCTGCGCCAGACGGTCCAGGTCGACCAGGCCTGGGTGGAAGCGGTGCGTGCCGGCGGCGGTCTGTGGATCGAGGCCGAGAACCTCGCCGGCGAGGGCGGCGGCAAGAGCCGCATCGTCAGCGGCCGCATCCAGGCCTCGGACAAGGCCCTGACCTACTGGGAGCAGGACCTCGGCCACTGGCTCGAATGGCGCGTGGTGGTCCCGACCGCCGGCACCTACGCCATCGCTCTGCGCTACGCCTCGGGCTCGACCCAGGCGCACCGCGAAGCCGCCATCGACGGCGCCAGCCCCGGCCAGGCCTGGACGGCCGTGGCCTTCCCGGGCACCGGCGGCTACTCGAACCAGAATGACAACTGGGCCTGGCGACTCCTCAAAGACCGCGACGGCGCTGCCCTGCGCTGCCGCCTCGAGGCCGGCGATCACACCCTGCGCCTGACCAACCGCGGCGGCGGCATGGCCCTGGATGCCATCCTCGTCGTCCCCGAGGCCCTCCTGCACGAGCCGTAGCCCGAGCGGCCGGGTGAGTCTGACAAGTCTGACGGGTCTGACAAGTCTGACGGGTCCGACTGCGGCCCGGGGGCGGTCCGCATCCCGGCACCGTGCCGCACGAGCCAGCCAAGCCACCCGGCCAAGGACCACGATGAAGGACGCAGCCATGAACACGATTGCCGGATCACCCGAGTCTCTCGCGCCCCATCCGCGGCTCTACCTCGGCGAGGCGGCAGGGCGGCGTCTGCGGGGGCCCTTCCGGCTGCCGGTCCTGCGGGCGGCGGCGGAGGACGTCGCCCGCCGCGCCGATGACTACCTCGCCGGACCCGAGTTCGAGTGGGTGCGCAACACCCACAACGCCCACCTCCTGCGCGCCCGGCATATGCAGGGCCGCGTCGTGACTCTGCTGGTGCAGTGGTCCCGCACCGGCGCGGCGCGCTACCGCGACGCCGCTCGCGACCACCTCCTGGAGATGGGCCGCTGGGACTACTGGAGCTGGATCGCCTGGCGCCAGAATCAGTCGGCACCGGATGCCATCTTCGACCTGAGCTACGGCGAGAACAGCGCCACCCTGGCGATCGGCTACGACTGGCTCCACGACAGCCTCGACGCGTCCGAACGCGAGGCCATCCTGGGGGTCATGCGCCGGCCGGTGGCCGCCTTCCTCAGGCACACGGCGCCGGAGACGCGCGCCTGGTGGTACGGCCGGCCCGACAGCAACTGGAATACCGTCTGCGCCGGCGGCGCCGGCATGCTGGCCCTCGCCGCCTACGACGACCTCCGCGAGGCCGCCCTCATCCTCGAGCGCGCCCGCGCCTCGATCGACCCATTCGTCGGCGAGATCCGGGCGGCCAACGGCGGCTGGCCGGAGGGCATCGGCTACTGGAACTACGGCATGCGCTACTTCTATATGTTCGCGCTGAGCCTGGAACGCGCCACCGGCGCGCGCCTGCCGTGGTTCCGGGGCGGCGCCGTCCGCGACTCCCTGGCCTTCCCGACCCTCCTGACGCCTCACCCCGGCTGCCCCTGCAGCTTCGGCGATGTGAACCAATGGAGCCCCCTGCCCTTCCACCTGGCGGCGGCCCGCCGCCTGCGCCAGCCGGCCGTCCTGGCGGAGCTCACGCGGCACCTCCGGCCCCCGGATCCGGACGCCCCCCTGAGCTGGCCGAACAGCGCCGAGCTGCTCTGCCTCCATGACGGCGCCCCGAGTGCGGCGCCGGCGCGGACGGCGCCCTTCCTGCACCTCTACGAGGGCCTCGACTGGGCCATCCTCGCCGACCGCATGCCGTCACCGCGCCTCTACGCCTCGGTGCGCGGCGGCACCACCGAGGTCCCGCATGGCCACCTCGACCTGACCAGCTTCCACGCCGTCGTCGGCGACGAAGCCATGATCACCAACCTCGGCCCCCGGCTGTACCTCGACACCACCTTCAGCGCCCGGCGCTGGGAGCTCTTCGAGATGATCCCGATGTCGAAGAATGTCCTGCTCGTCGACGGCTGCGGCATCGCCCGCCCGAGCGCGGTGGCCACCCGCGCCCTGCGCACCCCGTGGGGTCCGGCCGTGCGCCTCGACGCCGCCGAGGCCCTCAGCCCCGGCCGCCGCGACGACGACGGCGTCCGGCGCTACGTCCGGCTCGTCCTGCTCATGCCGGACACCGGCCTCCTCATCCTCGACACCGTCGAACGGCCGCACGCCTCGCTGTTCGAACAGCGCTTCTTCACCCCGGCGCGCGTCACGGCCGCCGAGGGCGCCTTCGTCCTGCGGGGCGCCCGCCAGAGCGCCGCCCTCGCCTGCGCCTGCAGCGAGGACGCCGCCCTGCATACCGCCGCCGCGCCCCTGACTCAGCCCGCCGGCGAGCCGCCGACGATGCTGCGGCAGATCACGCGGCTGCTCCACGACGAGGTGGTCCTCGTGGCCCTCCTGACCCCCGGCCCCGAGCCGCTGCCGCTGGCCCTCGCCCGCGGCCCGCGCGGCGCCATCGAGATCGCCATCGGCGGGGGCAGCCCACGGCGACTGCAGTTCAGCCGCGACCTCCGGCCGCGGGGGTGAGTCGGGCAGCGGCGCGCCCTCGCATGGCGACGATCGTGGCGGGGTGCTGTCGACGCCGTTGCGGCTCGTGGACGCCTTCGCGTCTGTGGACACTCGCGCTCCAGCCCAGGGGGCGAGTGATCCCTCGCGGTGTCCTGCCCCGGCCGCCCTGAATCGGCCCCGGGACGGGCTTGACAATCGCGCGGCGCTCGGTAAAGTATGTGGCGTTCTGCGTCCCCATCGTCTAGTGGCCTAGGACAACGGGTTCTCATCCCGTAAACAGGGGTTCGACTCCCCTTGGGGATGCCATTTTCTTTTTCCGGGGCGCGTGCCGCCGTTGCCAGCCGCCGGCCCCCGGCCGATCCGACGGACCTGACCGACCTCTTCCTCTTCCCTTCTTTGATCCTCCCTCAGCCTTGGGCGCTGTGCCGGGCTGCTCGACGGTCGCGTCAGCGTTCTCTCGGTCACCCTGGAGGGGTGCCAGAACCGGACCTTCGAGCAGCCCTTGGGCGCCGGGCTTCCGGCGTTGACCGCTGGCCGAAGCCGTGGCACAGTACCGCCGTTGTGTCGAGCCTTCGTGCGGGCGTTCCCGGCGGCCTCGAGGGTCCGCGGGAGCCAGTCCAGTCGGTGGAGGCAGTCAGGAGAGGCGGTGGGGCGATGGTCAACGCACTGGTGGTCCTGATTTACCTGGTCGGCGTGGCGGCGCTCGGGGTCTACCTGAGCCGTTATGTCAAAGCCGAGGACGACTACTTCCTGGCGGGCCGGTCGTTGAACAAGTGGGTGATTGCCGGTTCGGTGATGAGCACCAACGTGGCGGCGATCTACCTGGTGGGGCCGGCGGGTGCGGCCTTCAGCGGCGGGGGTGTGTCGGCCTTGCTCATCGCCTGGACCGGCAACATGCTGGCGGCGATCAGCGCGCTGTTCTTCGTGCCGCGATTGCGGCGCATGAAGATCACCACCATCAGCGAGTTCCTCGAGGCGCGCTACGGCGTCGCCCTGCGACTGCTGCCGGCGGGGCTGTGGATCCTCTACTACGCCTGCTTCGCGGGGGTCGGGATGTGCACCCTGGCGACGGTCCTGGGGCCGATTCTGAAGGTCTCGCCCGAGAGGCTGATCCTCTACGTCGGCATCGTGGTGCTGATCTACTGCTTCTCCTCCGGCCTGATCGGCGCGGCCTTCTCATCGGTGATCGAGTCGTTCCTGATGATCCTCGGCGGCCTGCTCCTGCTGCCGCTGGTGCTCAAGCAGGTCGGCGGTCTGAACGAGCTGTACTCGACCATGGTCGCCATGGGCAAGGCCGACTACTTCGTCTTCTGGAAGTCCGGTACGGCCGGCGTCTGGCCGACGTGGAAGGACGTGGTGATGTTCACCGTCCTGGGCCTGCCCTACTGGTGCACCAGCCAGTACATCGTGCAGCGCTCGTTTGCGGGCCGTTCGGTGCGCGAGTCGGCTCGCGGCGTGATTCTGGCGGCGCTGATGACCGGCCCGCTGACGCTCTCGTACATTCTCCCGGGCATTGCCGGTACGACGATCTACGCCGGCCAGGAGGCGACCCTGGGCGACCGCATCCTGCCGCAGCTCCTGAATGACTTCCTGCCGGTCGGCCTGGGCGGGCTGTTCCTGGCGGCGCTGGTGGCGGCCTCGAACTCGACGGCCAGTGCCCTCCTGAGCTCCCTCTCGACCCTGGTCCAGCACGACTTCTACCGGCGTTTCCTGCCCGGCAGGGACTCGCGGCACTACGTCTGGGTCGGCCGCATTGCCACCCTCATCGGCGGCAGCATCGGGATGGTCTTTGCGCTGGTGTCGCTGAAGCAGGGCATCATCCAGGCGGCCTATGGCCTGATGGGCTTCTTCGAGCCGCCGATCTTCGTGATGGTGGCGGCGGCGCTGTTCTGGCGTGGCGCCAACGGCTGGGGCGCGGCGGCCTGCGGTGTCGTCGGCATCGCCTTCAACTTCGTGGCGCGGTTCGTCTTCGGGATGGGCGCGGCCGAGCAGACCATCCTGAGTTTCCCGGTCTGCCTGGTGGTCCTGGTGGTGGTCAGCCTGGCGAGCCGTCTGTGGCAGCGTGCGCCCTCGGGTGAGGCCCCGAGTCTCTTTGCGGATCTGGGTCGTACGACCCGTCCCGAGCCCAGCCTGATCGGGCGTATCGGCGTGGTCTGGGCCGTGCTCTCGCTGGTGGCCTTCCTGGCGGCCTCGTGGTACGAGGCGGCCCTGCCGAAGCCGGGGAATCTCTTCATCTACCTCGGCCTGATGATGAGCTTCGTATTCGGCTGCTACCTGGCGGTTCCGGCGATCCTGCCGGCCTCGGACGAGGCCGCCACCGCCGCGTCGGAGCTGCAGAACTCGTTCATCCAGCGCCTCCTCGGCAACGGCTGGACGTGGGCGTGCATCTACGCGGTGAGCCTGACCGCGATGGTCGTGCTCTACCTGATCTGAGGATGGCGCCCCGGCCCGCCCCGGCCGCGGGCCGGGGCGGGACCGCGTCGTCAGACGACGGCGCCGCAGAGCACCCCTGCCGCCTGGCGGACCTGGCGCAGGTCGCGGAAGGGGAACTCGCTGCCGAGCACGAGGCGGTCCCAGCCGTGCTGGCGGACCAGTGCGGGCAGGACGGTGCTGGTATCGGTCAGCTTCGAGATCTCGAAGCGGACGCGTCGGGCCTGCGGGCAGCGCTCGAGGGCGGCCTTGATCTGGCCGAAGCCGGCGCCCTGCACGACGTAGTCGTTGGCCGGCGCGGCCTGCATCCAGGCGAGGAGCTCGTCGGTGCTGACATCGCGCCAGACCACCCCGCGATGACGGAAGCGCCCATCGCTGATGGCCGTGTTGATCCAGAGCGGGAAGCCGGCCGCAGCGCAGGCCTCGAAGAACGGCCGCCAGCGCGGGTCGTCGAGGCGCCAGTTGTGGAGATACGGGTACACCACACCGCCGACGGCGCGCCCCCGGGACTCCTCCAGGACGGCCCGCCAGTTCGGCGCGTAGGGCACCATCGCCGCCAAGGGCGCCAGGCGCGGCCGGCCGGAGGCCGCGGCCAGGAAGGCGCGGTTGGCCGCGAGGACGTCCAGGGCGTAGACACTCCCGGCGTCGGCCACGTAGGCCCGCGCGATGCCGACGGCGGCCAGGGCGCAGTCGAGGTCGGCTGGCGTCGGCGCCGGGCTCGGCCGGAAGGGCCACGATCCGGCGAAGCAGAAGTGGTCCTCGGCGAAGGCCGGCAGCGCCAGCCGCGGCGTGGCCGGCAGGCCGGCAGCGGTCATCTGGGCGGCGCTGACCTGCCCCGGCGTCAGCTTCAGCAGGCGGGCGCTGTTCTCCCAGAGGATGCGTTCCTGGTCGGCCGTGGACAGCGACGACAGGGTGACCTTGGCGACCTGCGAGACGAACGAGCGGCCGAGGGCGTCGCTGCCGTAGAGGACGCGCTCGACGCCGAGGTCGGCGACCAGGGCCTCGACCATGCCGGTCTCGGGGTAGCCGCCGCAGATATCGACGACGGTGTTGGGGAGATCGCGCAGGAGCCCGAGGCACTGCCGCCAGTTGCCGCCGGAGTGCGCCGCGATCATCGTCAGCGTCGGGAACTGCCGCGCCAGGTCGGCGAACTCGGCGACGGTCACCTCGCCCTCGAGGTTGGCATCGGTGCGCTGGTAGGTGTGGATCAGCACCGGCACCCGCCGGCGCTCGGCTTCGGCGAGGATGGGCAGCACGCGTGCCAGGCTGCCGGTGGCGGGGTCCTTGAGCGACACCCAGAGCTTGACGCCGCAGGCGCCGTCGGCCAGAGCGCGGTCCAGTTCGGTGAGGGCGTTATCGTTCTGGGGATTGATGTAGGCGAACCAGAGGACCATGCCCTGGGCGGTCTCGGCCATGCAGCGGGCCTCGTCGTTGGCGCGGCGGATGTCATCGGCATCCGGATAGCGCGCCCACGAGCCGAGGCTGGAGACGACCGCGAGGGTGATGCCGCAGTCGCGGCAGTGCTCGAGGAAGAGCGGCCACTGGGCCGCGGGGGGGAGATGGGTGTGGATATCGAGGATCATGGCGGTGGGTGTCCTCACAGCTCGCCCAGGGCACGGTCGAGGCGCTCGAGGGTCTCGGCGACGTCGCTGTCCTTGTGGCTGAAGTTGACGTAGGAGACGCCGTAGAGGCTGACGCCGTGGCGGTAGGCGGCGCGGAAGAACCGCGGCAGGAGGTCCGGCGCGGCGCCGGCCGTGGCGCAGAACTGCGGGCAGGGCCAGAAGCCCTTGAGCTGCAGGGCGACGCCACGGGCGGCGAAGCGCTGGTTGAGGGCGCCCCAGAGGGCCTCGCCCTGGCGCCAGAGGTGGCCGATGACGTCCTGGCTGCGGTAGACGCCGATAGTCGCCTGCGCCGCGGCCAGCGACAGGGCGTCGCCACCGTAGGTCGACGAGATCACCGCCGGGCCGCCGCGCTCGCATAGGCCCATGACCTCACGACGCCCGCAGAAGACGCTCAGGGGCATGCCGTTGGCGACGCCCTTGGCGAAGACGGCCAGGTCCGGCGTCACGCCGAAGTACTCCTGCACGCCGCCGAGAGCGACGCGGAAGCCGGTGACGATCTCGTCGTAGATGAGCAGGGCGCCGTGCCTGCTGGTGAGGGCGCGCAGGGCCGGATAGAAGGTCTTTCCGGCGGCCATGTCGGCATAGCCGGCGGCGACGGTGACGGCGGCGATCTGGCCGGGCAGGAGTTCGAAGAGCCTCTCCACGGCAGCGATGTCATTCCAGCCGGCGGCGTGGTGCACGGCAGCCAGGCCGGCGGGCACGCCGGCGGGGACCTTCTCGGCAGCGACGCCCGGGCGGTACTGGCCGCCGGCGGCGAGGCTGTTGAGCCAGCCGTTATAGCCGATCTGCACGACATGTTCGCGGCCGGTGTAGGCCCGCGCCAGGCGTATGCAGGCCGCGCAGGCCTCGCCGCCGGTCTTCAGAAAACGCACCTGCTCGGCGCAGGGCAGGACCTCGGTGAGCAACTCGGCCACCTCGCACTCGAGGCGGTGCGGATGGCTGTAGACGATGCCGCGCTCGAGCTGCTCGCGGATGGCGTCGTTGACGGCCGGATGGCAGTAGCCCAGGGTCACCGGGCCGAGGCCATTGCGGAAGTCGATGAACTCACGGCCGTCGACATCCCAGATGCGACAGCCGCGACCACGCTCGATCAGCGCCGGCTCCTCCGGACGGTACACCGCCGCCTTCGAGCCCGTGCTCGAGCCGTGCGGCATGACCTTGTTAATGCGTGCCAGAAACTCGTCACCGCGGGCTGTTGCCATGGGTCGTCTCCACTGGATTCCGGGGCCTGAGGCCCCCCGAGACACCGGCGCCGTGCCGTGTCATGCTGACCATAGGGCCTGGCGGTGCCGAGTCAAGGCAGACAGCCGCCGCCGCGCGGCCGGCCGGGGTGGTGCCTCGGTCGAGTCGGGGCGGCTTGTATGAACCATGGCGCTGGGACGCACACGGTCTTGTCGCAGACTTTCAGCCTGCAATGCGTTATGTCCGATTTCCCAGGGCGTTGCCCTGGGCTGACGAATGATGCCCTTTCAGGGCGCCAGACCGAAAGCCCACAGGGAGGCGCCGCAAGCGATGTTTCGCCATCCCATATCAGGCGTTCTACGCCGGGGACGACGCTGTGGCGGCGCGTGAGGACACGCGGCGCTCCCAGGGAGGCGAGTAGGTCCGCGGCGCCGTCCGTGGACCTCCCCGGCGCCGGCAGCGCCCGGGCCATGCCGAGCCGACGCTCGGCGCTCCCAGGGAGGCGAGTAGGTCCGCGGCGCC
>JAAYZO010000022.1 GCA_012514865.1 Lentisphaerota bacterium
ATGTACAGTACCGGATTGCTGTGCTGGGCTGTCATCTCAGGGTCTCCTCGTGTTGGCAGACTGATGTTCCGCGACAGAACCTCAGGCTAACGCGGGTTCCCTTGACAGTCCAGCATAGCATCTCCAGGCGCGGGACCCGGGCCAAAAGCCCATGGAAGGCGACAGGCCCCTGGAGCCGTTTCGACAATGGAGGGCGACAGGCCCCTGGAGCCGTCACCGATTCGGCACAAATGCCGACTCGTGGACGCAGGCGCGTCTGGGGCCACTCGCGCTCCAGCGCCTGCGGCCAGCGGCCTTCCGTGTCGCTCTATCCGGCGCTCTCGGGCAGCGGGGGCGCCGCTGCCGGCTCAGCCGACAGGGCCCGCCGCGGCCGTGAGCCGAGCAGGAGCTGCACCAGAAGTGAGACCATCAGCGCCACGGCGCAGACCAGGTACATGACCTCGTCGCTGCCGAGGCGCTTCATCCACCACTGGCAGACGAAGAGCCCGGCGAACGACCCCAGGCCGACCAGGCACTCGTTGACGCCGACATTGAACGAGCGGCGTCCCGAGTTGCTGGCGTAGTACACCGCCATGAAGTAGGCGAAGCCGGTGTAGAAACCGGCCGCGGTCAGGGCCAGGGCCGTGACCGCAAAACTGGGCCGCAGCCAGGCCAGCGACAGCACCAGAGCCCCGCCGGTGTGCATCAGCACCAGCGGCGTGCGGCGGTAACGCCAGGAGCCGAAGCCGGCCACGCGATACCCCCAGAAGGCCTGTACCAGCATGTGCAGCGCCAGCACCAGACCCGGCCAGAAGGGGGCAATCTGCAGACGGGCACAGACCGCCGGGAAGAGGCTCTGCACCGGACGCTGCACGAACATCGCCGTCAGGATGATGCACCAGGCCACCATGACATAGCGCGCGTCGACAGCGCGTGCCCCGACCACCGCCGACTCGACATGCTCGTCGGCACTCACCGCGCCCTCGTCACGCGAACGATGCCGCATCAGGGCCGCGAAGATCACCGCCCCGACCACCAGCGTCAGCAGGCTCAGCGGCACCACCCCGAGGCGGTAGAAGCTCCCCGACGACAGAAAGCCGACGGCGCTGCCGCCGCTCCAGGCCAGGGTGTAGCGGCCCACCGTCAGCGCCAGGCCGCCGGGGGCCGTCTCGCCGCGCATGAAGGTCTGGAACGAGTTGAAGAACGTCGCCAGGCAGACGCCGAACAGCCCGAGCAGTACCATCAGCGGCGCGAAGGCGTGGACCGCAATGCAGGCGACCCCGACCAGGCTGCCGCCGGCCGTGCTGGCCAGGAGCAGGCCCTTGGCATTGCGCCGCGACAGGACCGCGCCCACCGCCAGGCTGGTGGCCATGTAGGTGACCTGGTTGATGCCGCCCAGCCAGGCGCACTGCAGCGTGCTCAGGCCGCGCTCGCCGGCGCCATACAGCGCCGCGAACTGCACCAGGAAGACAATCCAGTCCATCAGCGCCGGACACACCTGAATGACCATCGTCGAACGACTCCCACCGGAAGAACAGACCGCGCCACCGCTGCCGCCCCAGGCCGCCGCCACGGGCCGGCGTCCTGACCTCAGGCCAGATGGCAGCGCATGAACTCCTGGACCGCCTCGCGCGTCGCCGGGATCACCGTGCAGCGCGTCGGCAGCTCGCGCAGGCCATCGATAGCCGGGTGACGCGCCAGGTCCTCGCCGAGGGCCTCGCGAATGGCGTCGGGGAACTTCGCCGGGTGGGCCGTGGCCAGACAGACCATCGGCTCGTCCGGGCGCAGGAAGCGCTGCCCGACGGCGACGCCGACGGCGGTATGCGGGTCGAGCAGGTAGCCATGTCGGCGGTAGGTGTCGCGGATCGCCTCGGCGGTCTCGCCGACGCTGGCGCGCCCGGCAGCGAAGTCGTCGTCACGCCCGGGCAGGCTAAGCTGGCCAGTACGCGCGAAGCCGTCCAGCAACGCCACCAGGGCCTCGCTGTCACCGCCCAGGCGGTAGTAGAGGTAGCGCTCGAAGTTGCTGGCGACCTGGATGTCCATCGACGGGCTGCTCGTCTGCCGGACCTCGCCCCGGGCGTACACGCCGGTGGCGAAGAAGCGCGCCAGGATGTCATTCTCGTTGGTGGCCACCACCAGACGGCTGATCGGGGCGCCCATGCGACGCGCCAGGTAGCCGGCGAAGACATCGCCGAAGTTGCCGGTCGGCACGCAGACCTGGATGCGCTCGCAGCCGCAGCGCTCCTGCATGCGGAAGGCGGCGTGGAAGTAGTACACCATCTGGGCCAGCACCCGCACCCAGTTCACCGAGTTCACCGCGCCGAGGTGGTAGCGCTCCCGGAAGGCGAGGTCGTTGAAGATCTCCTTGAGCACGCGCTGCCCGTCGTCGAAGGTCCCCGTGATCGCCAGGTTGTGCACGTTGTCATCCAGGACCGTCGTCATCTGGCGTTCCTGGATCGGACTGACGCGGCCGTGCGGATGCATCACCACGATGCGTATCCCCGCCTTGCCGCGCACCCCGGCGATGGCGGCGCTGCCCGTGTCGCCACTGGTGGCGCCGAGGAGGTTCAGCTCGGCGCCGCTCCGACCGAGGATCTCCTCGAAGAGCTGCCCGAGGAACTGCAGCGCGACGTCCTTGAAGGCCAGCGTCGGGCCGTGGAAGAGTTCCATGATATGCACCGGCCCGACCGGCTGCAGCGGGCAGATCTCCGGGTGGCTGAAACTCGCGTAGCTGGCCGAGACCAGACGCGACAGGGTCGCCGCCGACAGGCCGTCGCCGACAAACGGCCGCATCACCGCCTCGGCCAGGGCGCCGTAGCTCAGCTCACGCCAGCCCGACAGCTCGCCGCGGACATCCGGAAGCGCCTCGGGCAGCAGCAGCCCGCCGTCGGTCGCCAGGCCCATCAGCGCCGCCTCGCAGAACGAGACGCCGCGCGTGCGACCACGGGTGCTGGTGTAGAGCGCAGGCGAGGTCACGATGCAGGACTCCTGAGAGAGAGGGCACGACTCGTTCTATGGATAACGCCAGGGGGGCCCGGTCCGATCGGCAGGCCGTGGCCGCCAGAGCCGGCCGCGGCACGGCGACTGCCGCCGGGGACCGAGGCCGCGCCGCGGTCCCAGGCGCAGGAGAGGGAGCGATCCGGCTGATCCGACCGATCTGACGGATCCGACCGATCTGTCCGATCCCCGCCGCCTCACCGGCGGCGGCGGCTCAGACCTGCATCAGCTCGGCGTCTTTCTTCTTCAGCAGCTCATCGATCTGATGGATGCTGGCGTCGGTCAGGTCCTGGATGTCCTTGGTCATGACGTCCAGATCGTCCTGGGTGATCGCGGAGGCCTTCTGGGCCTTCTTTGCAGCCTCGTTGGCATCGCGGCGCAGGCCGCGCACCGCCACGCGCGCCTCCTCGGCACGCTTGTGGACCATCTTGCTGAGGTCCTTGCGGCGCTCTTCGCTGAGCTCCGGAATGGGCAGCCGTATGACGCGGCCGTCGCTGACCGGGCTGATGCCGAGATTCGAGCCCAGGATCGCCTTCTCGATGCCCTTCACGGCGCTCTGGTCCCACGGCTGGATGACCAGCAGACGCGGCTCGGGGGCAGTGATGCTGGCGATGTCGCGCAGGCGCGTCTGCGCCCCGTAATACTCGACCGAGAGGCTCTCGACCAGCGCCGGCGAGGCCTTGCCGGTACGAATCCCCGCGAAGGCCTTCTTCATGGCCTCGATGGCGCCGTCCATGCTCTCCTGCGTCTCTTCGAGGAGCAGTTCAATGTCAGCCATGTCCAGTCCCTTTGCACTGTCGGGCTGCGCCCCCCGAGGGGCACTCACCAGCCCGCTGTCCCCACCGCCCGCGGGCCGCCGGGCCTCAGGGGCCGGCCTCAACCAGCGTGGCAGCGCTGAAATCGCCCTGCATGAGCCGGGCCAGGTCGCCGGCAACACCGAAGCGGAAGACGATGATCGGCAGGCGGTTGTCCAGGCAGAGGGAGAACGCCGCCATGTCCATCACCCCCAGACGCCGGGACAGGGCTTCGGCATGCGTCAGGCGCGGCAGGCGCACCGCCGACGGGTCGCGAACCGGGTCGGCGGTGTAGATGCCGTCGACCTTGGTGCCCTTCAGGATGGCATCGGCGCCAATCTGGCAGGCGCGCAGCGCGGCCGTCGTGTCGGTGGTGAAGAATGGGTGCCCGGTGCCGCCAGCGAAGAGGACCACCCGGCCGCGCTCCAGCATGGCCGTGGCGCGGCGGTGGTCAAAGCCATCCATGATGCCGCTCATCGGCAGGGCGCTCTGAATCTCGGCCTCGATACCGAGGCCCTCGAAGGCATCGCGCAACGCCAGGGCGTTCATCATCGTGGCCAGCATGCCCATGGCATCGGCGCTGCAGCGGTCCATGCCGCGACGGCTGGCGCCCAGACCGCGGAAGAGATTGCCGGCACCGACCACCAGCGCGACCTGCACGCCGAGGTCGAGGGCCTCGCGGACCCTCTCGGCCATCGCCGCCGCCGCCGTTGCGTCGACGCCCTGGCCGCTCGGACCGGCGAGGAGCTCGCCGCTCAGCTTCAGCAAGACGCGCTTGAAGACCCGCTCAGCCATGGTCCTGACCCGCCCTTGGGGCCGGCCCGCAACACGGCGGACACGGCCCCCTCCTGCCCACGTACCCTCAGAGAGCTTCGCCGACCTGCCAGCGCACAAAACGCTTGACCTTCACCTGCGGAGCCACCTTCGCCAGGCTGGTCTTGTCATCGCGAATCCACGGCTGCTGGGCCAGGCAGACCTCGGAGTACCACTTGTTGATCTTGCCCATGACGATCTTCTCGACGATCGCCGCCGGCTTGCCCTCGACCTGCGCCGCGGCAATCTCCTTCTCCTTGGCGATGACCGCCGCGGGGACATCCTGCGGGCCGACGTACTGGGGGCTGAAGGCGGCGATGTGCATGCAGATGTCCGAGAGCAGCGCCTTGTCGGCCGGGCCGTCGACCTCAACCATGACGCCGATCTTGCCGCCCATGTGCAGGTAGGCGCCGAGCTGGCCCTGCCAGCGCAGGACGCGGCGGACCTGCATGTTCTCGCCGATCTTGCCGATGAGGCCGTTGAGGGTGTCACGGATGGCGTCGTTGACCGGGGCGCTGACGTCGCCGTCGGCCGTCTGACCGGTCAGGGCCTTCGCGGCCACCGAGGCGCCGAAGGCCTGGAACTCGTCCGTCTTGGCCACGAAGTCGGTCTCGCAGAGGATCTCGGCCAGAACGCCGGCGCCATCCTGGATGAGGCTGACGAGGCGGCCTTCCTTGGCGGTACGGCCGGCCTTCGTGGCGGCCTTCGCCATGCCGGACTTGCGCAGGTGCTCGATCGCCAGCTCCATGTCGCCGGCGGCCGATTCGAGGGCCTTGCGGCAGTCCATCATGCCGACGCCGGTACGGTCCCGGAGTTCCTTAACCATGCTCGCACTGATTGCAGCCATCAGGGATATCCCTTCCAGTGTGGGTTGTTGTCCTCGGTCGCACCTGGCGCCGCCGGAGTGGCGGCGGCCGGCTCAGGCCTTGGCCTCGACGGCCTCATCCGCGGCCTCGGCGCTGTCCTCGGCCTCCGCGTCGTCCTCACGACCGGCACTGGCGGCGGCCGGAACGGCGGCAGCCTGCGGGGCGCTCTTCGCATGCAGCGAGCCGCCCTCGCGAATGGCGTCGGCCAGGGTGTCGATGACCACCTTGATGGCGCGCAGCGCGTCGTCATTGCCCGGAACCGGGAAGTCGATGTCCGTCGGGTCGCAGTTCGAATCGACCAGCGCCACCACCGGAATGCCCAGCTTCGCGGCCTCACGAACCGCAATCGCCTCGCGACCGACGTCGACCACGATCATCGCCGCCGGAAGGCCCTTCATGTCGGCAATGCCGCGCAGGGTCTGCTCGAGCTTCTCACGCTCGCGACGCAGGCCGGCCACTTCCTTCTTCGGCAGCGCGGCGAACGAGCCGTCGGTCTCCATCTCCTGGAGCTTCTTCAGATAGCTGATGCGGCTGAGCACGACGCGCTGGTTCGTCAGCGTGCCGCCAAGCCAGCGGTCACACATGAAGAACATGCCGCAGCCCTCGGCGGCCTCGCGGACCACTTCCTGAGCCTGACGCTTGGCGCCGACAAACAGCACCGAGCCGCCGGCCGCGACGGTGTCGCGCAGGAACTCGCAGGCACCGGCCAGGTGCCGCATGGTCACGGTCAGATCGAAGATGGTGATGCCGTTGCGGGTGCCGTAGATGTACGGCTTCATCTTCGGGTTCCAGCGCTTCGTCTGGTGCCCGAAATGCACGCCGGCTTCCAGCAGGTCGGTGATGGTCGTCTTCTGCACTGTGTCGGCCCTTCCTGGTGCTCGCGTCCTGCTTTCGAGGGGCGCTCAGCCATCCTCGTCACCGGCCGTGCTCCTGACCGCGCGCCACCGGGCGCGCAGACCTCCTGAACACGGCCGCAAGCAGAATCCTCATCCGAGTGTCGCCTGCCGCGGCCGGAAGTCGGCCAGAGCCCCGCCAGATCGGGCGAGGCTCGGCAGCGCGATGGAACAGACAGAAGGATACTATAGAGCCCCGATACACACTCGGCAAACCCGGCGCGGGCGCCGGCGGCGTTCCGGACTTGCAGGGGCGGGTGCAGGCCGCTATTATTGTGGAGTAGCACTCCGCTGTGCGGTGAGGCCGCCGGATCGCACCCCGGGCGCGGGAGAGCGTCGGCGGGACGTGGTCGCGGGCGCGCTCGTGTGCGCCGTGCGGTGGTGTTGCTGTTGTCCGCGGGCGCGGTGCGTGCCGGGCTTGCCCGATCGAGGAGTTTTGCTCATGGCAGACAAAATCCCGAGTCCCTTCAAGCCCAAGTTCGGCAAGTCCGAGACCAGCCGGCTGAAGACCGAGACGAGCCGTCAACCGCGGGCAACGCCGGCGGACCCGGCGGCCGAGAAGACGCTGGCCATCACGCCGGCGCCACCGCCGCCGCCCTCGGACACCTCGGCGACGGCACAGATCGCCGACCCGATGGCGCGGCGCGAGACCTCGACCGGCCGGCTGCGGCGGGTGCAGTCGCCCGAAGAGACCGCCTCGGCGCTGGCGCCGGCCACCGGCGCCGCCCCGGCCGACGCCGGGACGCCCAAGCGCACCGAGACCGTGCGCCTGAAGGTGGTCCGCAACACCCGCTCCGAGCTGCAGAATGTCGTTCCGGAGGCCCAGCCCGGCGCCGCTCCGAAGCTGGTGCCGCCGCCGATGCCGACGACGCCGGAGGTGAAGCAGGGCACCGCCACGATCAAGCTGCAGGGCGCCGCGCCGCCGCCTCAGGTCGAAACCGCCGCACCTGAAAGCCGCCATGGCACCTCCACCCTCAGGGTCGAGCCGCCGCCGCCCGTGGCGCCCGCCAGCGAGGCCAAACAGGGCACCGCCACCATCCGGCTGCAGAGCCCGACAGCCCCGGCGGCGCCCCTCGAGGCCGCCCTGCCCGACCAGCGCCGCGGGACGTCGACCCTCAAGGTCGAGCCGCCGCCGAGCGCCGCGGCGACACCGGCCGAGCCGGCGCCGAACTACAACGACACCGGCACCTCCACCATCAAGCTGCAGGTGCGTAAGCCCGGCACCCCGGGCGCCGCCGCCAGCCCGGCGAAGAGCGCCACGGCCACCCTGAAGATCCGGCCGCCCACGGCCGAGGCCGCGCCACCCGCCGAGGCCGCCGCGCCGCCGCCGCAGGTACCGGGAACGGCCCCTTCCCGCCAGAAGGAGGCCACCGCCACCCTGAAAGTCCGGCCGGCCGGAGCCCCGCCGGCGGCGCCTGACGACGCCAGCGGCACCGTCAAGATCCGCCCGCCGGCGATGGTCGCCCCGGCCGGCGCTGCGGCCGCGGCCGACGCCGATGGCAAGCCGCGCATCGCCCTGCGTCTGAAGAAGAGCGACGAGGCCCCCAAGCCCGTGCGTGAGGTGACCATCCCCGGCCTCGCCGAAACCCCGGTTGCGCCCGTTGCAGCCGAGGCGGAGGCCGCGGCGACGGTCGAGCTGCCGGCCGAGGCCGAGGCGGCGCCGGCCGCCAGCACCGAGGCCGCGGCCGAGGACGACGCCTCGGCCACCGTCGTGGTCTCGCCGGACGACCAGGCCGAGGCGGCGGGCCGCAAGCGGGGCCTCCGGCTCAAGACCGGCAAGAAGGACGACAAGGCCGCGGCAGCGGCTCCAGCCGCGGCAGCCGCGGCGGCGCCGGCTGTCGCCCCCGAGGCCGCCGAGGGCGAGCCCGCCGCGATTGCCGCCGCGGCCCCGGCCGCGGCCGGCCCGGGCACCCTGGCCGCCGCCGCGGCGCTGGTGGCCTGCGTCGGCGCCCTGGCCCTGTTGGTCCGCCTGCTGCTCGACCTGCGGCTCTACTGAGGCCGCCTCCGCCATGGTGACCTGCGCCCGGCAACGCCATCACGGCGGCCGGGCGCAGGGCGTTTCCGGGGAGCGCGGGTGTTTTTGGCGACGGCGGACGTGGACAGCCCGGCCGCGGGCGCTACCGTGTAGCCTGGATTAATCGCGAAGCGCGGATGCTTCGCTCACAATCCACGTGCGCCGCACTACGACGCGGCGCAAGTTTCGACGCGCGTCGCTGCGCGCCGCTTGCTCAAGGCTAACCCTGAGCAAGAGGCCGCACGTGCCTCGCGTCGA
>JAAYZO010000023.1 GCA_012514865.1 Lentisphaerota bacterium
ATGTACAGTACCGGATTGCTGTGCTGGGCTGTCATCTCAGGGTCTCCTCGTGTTGGCAGACTGATGTTCCGCGACAGAACCTCAGGCTAACGCGGGTTCCCTTGACAGTCCAGCATAGCATCTCCAGCAGGCGAGGCGAGCAACGTCGAGATCGGGATCGCTACCGTGATCGGTACCGTGATCGGAAACGCAGTCGCGGAAGGCATAGCACCGTGATGGCGCCCCAGCCAGTCGATCCCGATCCCGATAGCGATTTGGCTTAGAGCAAGCCCAAGACAGCGACGGGAGGCGACTGAGCACAGCGCCGCCGTCGGAACGTTCGTCCGGCGGCTTGCCTGCCCCAACGGGAGATCGACGGCGGAGCCGTAAGTCTCCCGTAAAGCGGAGCTTTCGTCACTGGCAGGTTATGGCCAGTGGAGGAAGATCCGTTCGTCAGGCGGCGCGGCGGGCGCGCAGGAGCCCCTGCAGTTCGCGGAGCTGGCCGCGGCCGTCGGCGGCCTGGAGCTCCGGCAGGGCCCCGCGCGAACTCCGCCAGAGGCCGCGCTCGGATTCCATGAAGACGCGCCGGCCGCGCACGACGACGCGGTGGACGCCGGCCTGCCGGGCGAGCACCTGCACGCGGGCCAGGTCGAGCATCGCCTCCACGCAGGTCGGCAGCGGCCCGAAACGGTCGCGCCATTCGGCCGCCAGGGCGTCGACGGCGTCTTCATCGGTGAGTTCCGCCAGGCGGCGGTAGCAGGCGATGCGGGTGGCGTCGTCCTGGACATAGGCCGCCGGTATGGCCGCCACGGTGCGGCCGCGGCTGTCCTGCAGGGCGAAGCTCAGCGTCTCCATCTCCACCGGCACCGGCTGTCGCGACGGCATGGGCTGCTGCTCGAGGCGCGCCACGGCCTCCTGGAGCAGCTTGCAGTACAGGTCGAAGCCGACCGCGGCGATGTGGCCGCTCTGTTCCGTCCCGAGGATATTGCCGGCGCCGCGGATCTCCAGGTCGCGCAGGGCCAGCTTGAAGCCGGCGCCGAGGTGGGTGTAGCGGCGTATGGCCTGCAGGCGCTGCCGGGCGTTGGTCGGCAGGCTTCCCATGGGCGGCAGGAGCAGGTAGGCGTAGGCCTGGCGGTGGTAGCGCCCGACCCGGCCGCGCAACTGGTACAGCTCGGCCAGGCCGAAGCGGTCAGCGCGGTCGATGATGATGGTGTTGGCGTTGGGGATGTCGATGCCGGATTCGATGATGGTGGTGCACACCAGCACATCGACCTCGCCGGCCAGGAAGCGCGTCATGACCGCGGACAGTGCCGCCGGGCTCATCTGCCCATGGGCGACGGCCAGGCGCGCCTCGGGTACGAGCTGCCGCAGCGCCAGGGCGGCGCGGTCGATGCTCTGGACGCGGTTGTGGAGGAAGAACACCTGGCCCTGTCGCTCGAGTTCGCGCATGACCACCTGCCGGATCAGGTCGCGGTCATAGGGCGAGATCACGGTGGTGACCGGGAGGCGCTCCGAGGGCGCGGTCATGATGGTGCTGAGGTGGCGCAGGCCGGCCAGGCTGAAGTACAGCGTCCGCGGTATCGGCGTGGCGGTCATGGTCAGGATGTCGACGCTGGCCCGAAGCTCCTTGAGGCGCTGCTTGTGACGCACGCCGAAGCGCTGCTCTTCGTCGACAATGACCAGGCCGAGGTTGGCAAAACGCACGTCGGACTGCAGCAGCCGGTGCGTGCCGATGAGCACGTCGATGTGGCCCTCGGCCAGACGCTCGAGCAGGCGCTGCTGCTCGCCGCGCGTGCGGAATCGGCTGATGACCTCGATCACCACCGGGTAGGCCGCCAGGCGCTCGCGGAAGGTGACGTAGTGCTGCTGGGCCAGCACCGTCGTCGGCACCAGCACCGCGACCTGGCGGCCGTTGAGCACGGCACGGAAGGCGGCGCGCATGGCGACTTCGGTCTTGCCGTAGCCGACATCGCCGCAGAGGAGGCGGTCCATCGGTTCGTCCTTGGCCATGTCCGCGAGGACATCGCGAATGGACTGGGTCTGGTCCTCGGTCTCGGTGTAGGGGAAGGCCTCGGCAAAGGAGCGCTCCCAGTCCGGGACGGGCTGGAAGGCGATGCCGGCGGCGTTGCGTCGGCGCGCCTCGAGGCGGAGCAGGTCGGCGGCGAGGTCGGTGGCGGCCGCCTCGGCACCGGCGCGGGCCGAACGCCAGCTCGAGCCGCCGAGGCGGCTGAGCCGCGGGACGGCCTTGGTGCCGCCGACGTAACGGCTCACCAGGAAGGCCTGCTCGAGAGGCACGTAGAGGCGGGCCTCCTCATCGAACTCCAGGTCGAGGACCTCCTGGACCTGACCCGAGACCTCGATATGGCGGATGCCGTGGTAGAGGCAGATGCCCTGCGCGGCGTGCACCGCGTAGGTGCCCTCGTCGAGGTCGGTGCCATCCTGGAGGGCCAGGTCGTGGCGGTAGGCGGCGCGGCGGCGCCGGCGCACATCCGGGCGGCGCCCGAAGAGCTCGTGCTCGCTGAGCAGGACGACGCCGGCCTCGCTGAGCAGGACGCCACTCTCGATGGGGACCAGGTCGACGACGACGCCGTAGCGCCCGGCGGCGGGGTCGCCATCGAGCATCTCCTGGAAGCGCTTGGCCTCGCCCTCGCCGACGCAGCAGGCCACCAGGCTGTGGCCCTGGCTCTGCCAGTGCTCGAGGCTGTCGCGGAGCTGCTGCCAGCGCCACTGCCCGGCGCTGTCGCCGAGGTCAGCGGGGGCCTCGCCGATCTCGCCGTCGAGGCTCATGCCGCCGGCGGTCAGCACGACCTCGTCGGGGCCGAGCGGCGATCCGGCCGGGTCGGTCTGCAGGGCGACGGCGTGGCGGGCCGCGCCCAGGGCCGCCGCCCAGGCGGCGGACTGCTCGGCGTCGCCGAAGCGCTGCAGGTGCTCGGCGATCTCCTCGGGCGAACAGACCAGGAGCGGCACCGTCGGCCCGAGGTAGCTCAGGAAGGCCGCGGCCTCGCCGGCGGCCGGCTCGGCCACGATCGCACCGCGCGGCGCGATCCGGATCTCGTCGAGTGAGCCGAAGGAGCGCTGCGTGTCCGGCACGAAGCTGCGCATGGACTCGATCTGATCGCCGAAGAACTCCAGGCGGACCGGCGCCTCGTGCAGCGGCGAGAAGATGTCGAGGATACCGCCGCGCCGGGCGAACTCGCCGGGGCTGTGGACCTCGAATTCGTTGTCGTAGTCGAGCTGGACCAGGCGCTCGGCCAGGCGCTCCGGCGACCAGCCGTCCTCGCCGACGCGCAGGCTGAAGACCTGCGCGGCAAAGGCCTTCGGCGCCAGCGTCGGGCTGAGGAGGCCCTGCGCGGTCACCACGAAAATGGCGTCGTCACCGCGGCAGGCCGCCTCCAGAGCCGCACAGCGCGCCGCTTCGTTCTCGGGCTGCCACTGGCCGCGCGGGCCCGCCTCGACATCCGGGACCAGCACCAGCGGCCGGCGGTCGCCGAGAATCGGCAGGTAGGCGCGCAGGCCGGCCAGGGCCATGTCGGCACGCTGGCCGTCGGCAACCACCACCGCGACACGGCCCGGCCACGCCGCCAGACAGCGCGCCAGGGTCACCGGCACGAGGGCGTCGTCGTGCAGGGCAAAACGCACACGCCCGGCCGGCGGCGGCGCGGCCGCACGCAGCCAGGCTTGAAGACGCTGACGCCAGGACAGCGCCGAGACAGACTCTGGATGATCAGACATAGGGTACCGACACCGCGGCGGCCGAACCCGCGCTCGGATGCGGCCACGCGCGACCATTGACGACGAAACTTGGGGTACTATAGTGGCGCACGTGCGTTGGAACTCACCGCCACCGGAACGTCGTTCGGGTGGCGGCGGGTGCCCTCAGCACCGGCGTACCGTGACCGCAGGGCACGACCGGCTCAAGGAGGGGATATGCTGAGCAGAAGCGACACCATGAAGGTGTACATGCAGGATATCGGCAAGATCCCCCTGGTCACGCCGGAAGATGAGGTGCGCCTGGCCGAGGAAATCAAACAGGGCAACGAGGAAGCACGTCGCAAACTGATTCGCAGCAACCTGCGTCTGGTCGTCAAGATCGCGCATGACTTCAAGGGCCTCGGGCTGCCCCTGCTGGACCTGATCAGCGAGGGCAACATCGGCCTGATGAAGGCGGTCGAGAAGTTCGATCCGAGCAAGGGCGCCAAGTTCAGCAGCTACGCGGCCTGGTGGATCAAGCAGGCCATGCGGCGGGCCCTGGCCAACCAGAGCCGGACCATCCGCATACCGGTGCAGTCAGCCGGCAAGATCAACCGCATCAAGCTGGCGCGCACGGAGCTGACGGACCGCCTCGGCCGCGAGCCGACCGACGCCGAGATCGCCGAACAGCTCGATGTCAGCCGAAGGACGGTCGCCGGACTGAAGAGCGCCGAGCTGCGCAGCGTCTCGCTGAGCGATCCGCTCCAGGCCGGCGAAGAAAGCCGCTTCGAAGAGATTATCGCAGACCTGAGCGCGCCGACGCCGGACCAGCTCCTCGGCCGCACCGAGTCGATGGAACGGCTGCGCGAGCTGGTGCTGCAGCTCGATGAACGCGAGGCGACGGTCCTGAGGCTCCGTTTCGGCCTCGATGGCCAGCCGCCCAAGACGCTCGAAGAGGTCAGTCAGCAGGTCGGACGCACGCGCGAGCGGGTCCGCCAGATACAGAATCACGCACTGGCAAGGTTGAAACATATGCTGGGCGACGACTTCTCCCTGGAGTAGGGAACAGGTCGCCGCCCGTAACCGGCAGCGGAAGGGGGTGAGTACAGTCATGCCGTCCGAAGTTCGCACCCGCAAGGGGGAACCCGTGGAGCGCGCCTTGCGCCGTCTCAAGAAGAAGATGGACAAGGAGGGCACCATGAAGGAACTGCGGAATCGCCGTCACTTCGAAAAGCCGAGTGAGGCTGCTCGCCGCAAGCGCCGCCGGTCCCGCTAGTCCATCGACCCATCGCGCCGATATCGGCATCCCACAGGGCAGGCCTGTCATCATGACGGGCCTGCCCTGATCGTTTTCCCGCGGATGGCCCTCCACGGGCCGTCGACAGCCAGTCCCGGAAGCTCCGGTTCGCGAGAGGAGGAGATTGAACCACGAATGACACGAAAAGCACGAACGGTGGGAAGTCCTGAGGAGGGGGTAGCAGGAGGAGGGGATTGAACCACGAATGGCACGAAAAGCACGAACGGTGGGGCACCCGGAGAGGATGGCCCGGGAAGACGGTCCAGCCGTCGCCGGTCGCCGTGCGCCTCCCGGTCTCTGTAATCTGATCCTCTCCTGTTCGTGTCTTTCGTGCTATTCGTGGTTAACCTCCCGGCGGCGCCCGGTTCTGCCGGCGAGCGTCGGCTGCGTGCTTTGCAGGAGGAGGAGATTGAACCACGAATGGCACGAAAAGCACGAACGGTGGGGTGCCCGGAGGAGGGGGTAGCAGGAGGAGGAGACTGAACCACGAATGGCACGAAAAGCACGAACGGTGGGGCACCCGGAGAGGATGGCACGGGAAGGCAGCCCGTCAGACGCCGGTCGCTGTGCGCCTCCCGGTCTCTGTAATCTGATCCTCTCCTGTTCGTGTCTTTCGTGCTATTCGTGGTTAACCTCCCGGCGG
>JAAYZO010000175.1 GCA_012514865.1 Lentisphaerota bacterium
CGTGCCGTCCGGGTCGGGGGAGAGGTAGGCGAAGGCGGCCGCGCGCCAGGTGAGGGGTCGACCGGCGCCGTCGGTGAGTTGGAGGGACGCTCGTGTGAATGTGCGGCTCGTCACGGTTGCGCCATGGCTGGGGTGCTGTCGGACGGTGAGCTCGGCCTGTAAAGGCGGCAGTAGGGGCATGGTGCCTCCTGGGGGATGACCTAACCCCTCCTCTCGCCAGGCGCTTCGCTTACCTGGCTGGCCTCCCCTTCCCTGCGAAGGAAGGGGAGGGGGAGAGGAAGGTTGCGCATTCACTGCTCACGAATCAGTAGATTCGTTGTCCGTGAATCAGTAGATTCACTGTTACGGCACGTTGGCCTTGAAGAGGGGGCGGTAGTCGGCGACGGAGCAGGCGACCCAGCCGCGGATCTTGATGCGGAGCTCGTCGTTGGTGAACATGGCCCCGCCGGTGGGGGAATCAGCCGTGAAGAGCTCCGGGGTCTGCTGGCCCTGGAGGAAGTGCAGGCCGATGGAGGGAGCGCGCTTGGGGTCGGCCATGGCGGCCCAGTTGTTGGCGTCGATCCAGTCAGGTACCAGGACGGTCTTGAAGAGGTTACGCCAGACGTTGAACTCGTTGGGGACGGGGACCATGGACGGGCCGAGCTCGGAGATCTCGATGGCGCGGGCGGTGTTGTAGAGCTCGGTGGGCACCAGGAGGAAGGCGGGCGGGACGCCCAGCTTGCGGCCGGAGCCGGGAAGCACCTGACCCATGATGGCGGCCGCGGCGGCGCACCATGAGGTGTAGTCGAGGGCGTTGACGCCCAGATTGAGGTGGTTGACGGCGTCGAAGAGCTGGTTGGCGTCGGACATGAGGGGGCCGGTGCCGCCGTTGGCGGTGAAGACGTTGGAGACCAGGGTGCCCAGGGTGTTGAGCCAGGAGCGACTGAGGACTTCCGGCAGCAGCTTTATCTGCTCCACGTCGTCGGCCATGATGGACTCCAGCGTGATGCCGATGTAGTTCCCCTTCTTCAGGAACTCGGCGGTCTCCCGGGTGTCTCCCCAGACGGCCTCCACGTAGGCATTGCCCTCGGGAACGGTGGCCAGGTTGGCGATCTCCTCCACGCGGGTGGCCTTGACCTCCTGGTAGAGAGGCGTGTCGTAGTAGGTGACCAGCGGGTCCCACCAGCGGGGGGCGGCCTCCCAGAGGGCGATCATCTGCTTGTTGAGGGCGTCGGCGCAGATGTTGGCCATGGTGATGGTGGTAACGTTGGCCTGGGTGGTGCGCTCCGGGTCCAGGGTGCCGCGGAACTTCTGGTCGCCGGTGAGGGCGACGTACCAGTCGGAGAGGCGGCGGAATCGGCCCTGGTAGGGGCGATCTCCCCAACCGACGAGGGACTCGAAGTCGCGGGCGAAGTCGGACACCTCAGAGACTGGCCCTACACCGCGGACGGATCCGGCGTTGGTGACCCGGGCCTCTGGCGCCAGGGTATTGATGAGGGCGCGCTGGTCGGCGATGGCCTGGGCGACGCGCTCGGAAGGGACCTGGGCGTCGGCGAACTGGCGGTAGAGGAAGTCGCGGGCCTGCTTGGGCAGCTCGCTCTCGGCCAGGGTAGCGCGCAGATCGTGGCGGTAGAGGCGCAACTCCAGGTCGGCCATCCGGCTTGACACGGCTTCGTCCTGTGCGGGGTCGGCCGGGGAGGGGGAGTCGACGGGGGATGCGTCCGCTCGCGAATCCTGCGGATTCGCTTCAGCGGCCCGCGATTCCTTCGGAATCGCTGCTACCATTCGGTCGACGCTGCCGCCGGCTCCGGGGAAGTGGACCATGTCGACGCTGTTCACTTTGGCAATCTCCAGGACAGGCTTGAGAGTACGGCCCTCAACGGTACGGGGCTTGTTA
>JAAYZO010000176.1 GCA_012514865.1 Lentisphaerota bacterium
AAACCCTTGCGAAGCGGATCGACATCCGGCTGCCCCCGGCCCAGGCCGTACTTGCCAATGCAGGCGCTGACATAGCCCCGCGCCTTCAGCAGCCAGGGCAGCGTGGGGACGTCGTCCGGGAGGTACGGGTCGATGAGTTCGCGGATGGGCAGATGACCGGAGTGGCGACCGGTCAGGATCGAGGTCCGGGCCGGCGAACAGACCGGGCTGGTCGTGTAGACGTCCGTGAAGCGCAGGCCCTCGGCCGCCATGCGGTCGATAGCCGGCGTGGACCACGCCTGCTGGCCGTAGCAGCTGCAGTCGCCATAGCCGAGGTCGTCGGTCAGGATCATCACCAGATTCGGGGTCTCGACAGCCATGGAACTCACCTCACACGCGCTTCTTAAGGTAGACCACCGATCCGCCGACCTTCTCGTAGCCGAGCTTCTCGTAGACGTGCTGTGCCGGCAGGTCGTGGGTCATGGTGACGACGGTGAAGCGCGAGTAGCCCTCGACGTCCATGCGCCGGGCGATCTCGCGCTGCAGCGCCGAGCCGATGCCGCGCCCCTGGAAGTCCGGGTGGACGGCGTTGTTGCCGATCTGGGCGATGCCGCCGGCCTCGTCGTAGCCCGCCGAGGCATAGCCGACGACACGGCCGCCGACCTCGCAGACAACGACATCCAGCGGGTGGGCTCGGAAGCCGGCCAGGACCGAACTGGACTTGTGCACATGCCAGGGCTTGCCGGCCAGGGCCACGCCGAAGTAGTCCTCCTGAATACGCGCCATGCAGTACGGCCCGAAGGCCGCCTCGGTCACCGCCGCGATGCCCTCGGCGTCGGCAAAGCGGAAGGGCCTTATGAGGCGGTCGTCCTGGCGCAGGTACGGGTAGAATGGCGCCGCGCCGGCAAGGCGCTCGATCATGCCGACCACATGCGGCACATGCCAGGCGCAGCGCGCGACGTCGAGGAACTCGGCGCGGTCGTCCGGGGTGTGGTAACAGGGCCGCGGGGCCAGGCCGGCGTCGCAGACGAAGACGTAGGGCAGGCCCAGGCCCAGCGCGACGCCGTGGTCGCAGCCGGCGGCCGTCGAGACGTCGAGACGGAAGGCCTCGCGGATCGGCGCCGTGAAGGCGGTCTCACAGAAGGCACGGCAGCCGGCGTAGGTCAGCCGCGGCGTGCCGGCGAGGTTGCCGACATCGTCAATCTCGACATGCGCCACCGTGCGTTCGGCCAGGCCCGGACGACGCCCGTAGAACGCCTTCGCGCCGGCGCCGCAGCAGTCGTTGCCGCCATTCTCCTCGCTCCCGGTCGAGACCAGGAGCACCGTCGCCGGGAAGCGCCGGCCCGCCAGAGCCCGCGCTACCTCCAGGAGCACCGCCGTGCCGCTGGCGTTGTCCAGGGCACCCGGCGCGAAGGCCGCCGAGTCGTGGTGCGCCGACACCACCAGAACCGCCTCGCCGCTGCCCGGCAGCGTCGCGACGACGTTCTGGGACTCGCCCTGACGCGGCGCCTCCACCGCCGTCACGACCAGACGCGCCCGCTCGCCCTGACGCCGCAGCAGCGCGTTGCCCGTCCGCCAGCTCACCGCCGCCACCGGCAGACCCAGCTCGGGATAGCGCACCGCCTTGGTCTCGATACCATCCATGTGGGCGCTGATCACCACCAGGCCGCGAAGACCCCGCGCCTCGAGATCGACCAGGTAGGGTATCGCGACGGCATGGCTGTCGCCGGCAAAGAACAGGCCGATCCGGCCCGCCACCGCGCCTGCCTCCAGCCGCGGCGCCGCCGCCCGACCCAGGAACACCAGCTCGCCCGTGACATCGCCCGCCGCGGCAAACTGCGTCGGCAACGAGGGAAAGGACTCCGACACGCCCTCGACCGTCAGGCGCGACGAGGCCGCCTGATGCGAAGCCGAGGCAAAACGCTCGATCGCCGCGTCGTAGCCCAACGCCCGCAGCCGCCCGGCGACGTACTCCGCCGCCGCCAGCTCCGGCCAACTGCCCGGAGCGCGCGGACCGATCTCCAGAAGGTCACGAACCGTCTTCTCAATCGAGGCTTCCATCACGGGCGCGTCCTCCACTCTCCGGGCCACCACCACCACGCCGCCGCGGCGGCCAGGACCTGCCACGGACGCTACCACGGCCATGGCGACATGTCAACGGCAGCCGGCCAGGCGACAGGGCTGATCGAAGATCGCGTCAGCGATCACCTGGTCACCCTGAAGGGGTGCCAGATCGTAGCCGGGGGTCGCGCGCAGCACGACCCCCGGAACCGCGAACCCACACACCACGCACCCTGAAGGGGTGCCAGAACCGGACTTTCAAACAGCCCTGGCCAGGCGAGTGCGCGGCCGCGGCGCGCGGCCGCGCGACGGTTGACTTCTCTACTCATCCAGTGTACTTTCGGCACAGCGGGCCGGAGCCGTTGCGGGGTCGCCCCTCTCCGGCGGCGGGCTGACGGCGGTGTGCACTCAAAGGAGGCCTGGCGTATGAAGCTTGATGTGACCCGAACTCAGGTCTGGGCAGCGGGAGTGAAGGACGAACCCGGGGCCTTGGCGGAGAAGCTCGAGGCTCTGCATCAGGCCGGCGCCAATCTCGAGTATGCCTTGGCGCGGCGGGCTCCCGAGGAACCCGGCCAGGGCGTCGTCGTGGTGACGCCCCTCAAGGGCGCCGCGCAACTGCGCGCCGCCCGCGCCATGGGCTTCGTCCGCGGTGACGACCTCTACTTCGTGCGCGTCGCCGGTGCCGAGACACCGGGTGCTGCGGCCGTGATCACGGCGGCCCTGGCCAAGAGCGGCGTGAACCTCCGCGGCCTCTCGGCCACCTCCATCGGCAAGCGCTTCGTGGCCCACCTGGCCCTCGACAGCGCCGCCGACGCCACCAAGACCATACGGATCCTGAAGAAACTCACCTGAGCCCCGGCAGTCAGCGCCGGATCAGCGCCACGCCGTAGCCCTGCGGAATGCGCACCTCGGCGTAGGCCCGGCCGTCCTTCTCCACGCGCGGAATGGTCACCGCCTCGGTGCGGTGACCCTTCTCGTCGAAGACGGCCGCCTCGAAACGACTGGCGTCGCCCCAGCCGAAGAGACCGCTGCGATTCGTCAGGATGCGCTCCTGAGCGATCAGGTAGCCGGGACCCAGGGCGATCGGTGTGACCGGGAACATCACCGCGGTCAGGGTCGGCTCGGTTGCCACGATCTGGTCGCTGTACCAGTAGTAGACACCCCCGAAGTCGAGTGCCGCCAGCATGTTGCGGTAGCAGTCCTCAGGGGTGCGCTCAGTCAGGTGGTCGCCCAGGGCGATCGGGGTGTAGAGCTGACCGCGGGTCAGGTTGGTGATCGAGGCGGTCTCGATGAAGCGCGGGAAGTGCAGTTCGGTGAAGGTCCGCGTGTGCGGTGCGCCATTGCCGATCAGGAGGCCGCGCTTGAGAAGGCGCTGTGCCAGCTCAAGGCGCCAGGGCTGCGTGGCGAGGATGACATTGGCGATGCGGCGGGTGATGCGGTGCGTCTGCGGGTCGATCATCGCCGAGACCCCGTCCCACTGGTCGCTGTAGTCGTACTCGTAGGCGCTGTACTCGATCTCGTCCCAGTAGATGCCGTCGAGGTCGAGCAGCTTGAAGCGCAGGTCGATGAGGGCATCCTGCTCGGCCGCGAAGGCACTGCCGGGCCGCGGCACGAAGATCGGGTAGCGGGCATCGCGGTAGTCGGCCTGGGCGCCGTCGGGGCGCAGCAGCCTCGCGTCGGCGTAGGTCGTCGCGTCGTCCTCGTGCACCGAGATGTAGCAGTGGAAGTAGAGGAAGGTGCGCACGTCGGGAGTGAGGCGCCGGGCGCGCGCAAAGAGGATATTCTCGCCGCTGGGGTCGGTGTGGCGGAAGGCCGTGCCGTGCGCCCAGGTGCCCTTGTAGAACCCCATCGAGCTGCAGATGAACCGCGCCGACTTCCCGGTGAGGTGCTTCAGGAATGCCTCGTCGTCCATCGTGGCGACCGGCTTGCGCTGCTGCATGAAGGCGAAGCTGCCATCGATGGTGAAGTTCGTCTTCCAGTTGTGCCGCACGCGGTTGATGAACAGGTACGCATCCGGCTTCTCGAGCGGGTAGATGGCGAACTGCAGCGCCAGGGTGCGGCCCTGAGCGACCACGAGGCGGTCGTTGTTAATCCCGATGCGCGAGCCGTCGCGGAAGAGCACCGCCTGGGCCCGCATGATGTCGTCTTCCGAGAGCAGCCCGATGCCGGCCTCCTCGCACAGCGCCAGGGCCGCCGGGTGGGCACCCTCGTCAACGCGGTAGCGCGGCGTGCCAATCGGGTTGCCGGCGATGTGCACGGCCTTCAGCGTCGGGCCGGCGTCGAGGCTGTGACGGACCATCACCGGCTGGTCCTCGGCGCTGGTGTTGGCAATCCGATCCGTGACCAGGAGGTGATCGTCGCGCGCCTCGACCGTGCGCTCGATGCGGTACTCGGGCGTGGTCAGCACGGCGCCGTCCGCGCCGAAGCGCGCCCAGCCGGGCGCCACCGTCGAGAACTCGCTCTGAACCGCCCAGGAGAGGCCATTGACGCTGACCTCGATGCCGCCCTCGGGCAGCCGCCGCCAGGTGAAGCCACCCGCGGCCATCGCCGGCGCCGGCTCAAAACTCGGGATCGGGCCGGTCGGCGCCGGCTCACGACGCGGCGGCTCGAGCTTCATCGAGAGCGACTCCGACACCGCCACCGAGACCACCAGCGGCCGCGACACCGTCGGGCGGGTGTGCTTCAACACCAGGCGGTTCCCGGTCGGCTTCCACACATCCGAGACATCAAAACGGAACTCCGAGGGCTGGATCCCGGGCACCGCATAGCCGGTGCTGACGGGCGGCGGGTCGTAGCTCGGCGCGTAGAGGAGGAACCACCCGGCGTTGGTGAAGCACGAGATGCGATGCGTCCCCAGATCGAAGGTCGCCAGGCGATTGCGGATGCGCTCACGGTCGAGTTCGACGCCATTGAACTCGAGGCTCAGGATCTGGCTGCCGCCCGCGTAGGTCTCGTGATCGATGCGGCCGTGGACGATCAGTTCCTTGATCGGCTTGCCGTCGGCCGCCGTCAGGTCGACCGTCAGCGCCTTTCCCGTGGCCACCTGCAACGCCTCGGCAACGGTCAGCGCGGCGCCCTTTAACGTGGCGGGGTCGACCTTGCCATCGGCGCCGGCGAGGGCCGCCTCGAGCATGCGGTTCGGGTCGCGCAGTGCCCACGGCCCCGTGACCAGGCTGGCCATGCTCTCCTGGCCGGCATCGAGGCGCTCATCGGCGTCGCTCAGGGTGACATCGAGGCCCATGCCCAAGCCGACCTCGGGCTTCTCGATCCCTAGGCCGGCCCACGGCAGCGCCGCCTCGAGCTGGTAGCCGTCGGCGCTGCGCCGCGCCGCGATGCGCGCCCCGGCCACCGTGCCGAGCGTCGGTGACCACTGCACCACCTCCGGAAGCACCGCCGCCTCGCCGACACCGAAGTCGCCCGGGCTCAGGCCAATGTGAATCACGTGGCGGCCATTGCGCTGGCTGGTGTCGCGACGCGGCAGGTCGAGGAAGACCTCGAGGTGGTCGCCCCTGAACATGTCGCTGCCGAAGTACGGCTGCGTCACCAGGTCGTCCACGACAATGGCCCCGACGTAGAGGAAGTTCTCGTCCCAGCCCAGGACGAGCTGACCCGAGAGATCGCCGGGCCCCTGCCACTTCTCGACCCCGAAGACGACGCGCTCACGGCTGTCCCACGACAGCGCCGTCGGCGACGTGCCCAATCGGCTCAGCGAGCCATCCACCGCCGGCGGCGGGTCGGCCATGCGCGCAATGCCGATCAGCTCAGCCCCGGCAGCCAGGGCACCCACCACCAGAAATGTGACCAGAACGCGGTATGCACTCATGACCTCGGCCTCCTCCATGCCAGCAGCCAACATGCCTGCGACGGCAGAACCATAGCGGAATCGGCCCAATACTTCCACCCCGCCGAACTTCCGACCCCCGACCCGGGCGGACAGAGGTCCTGATCCTCGCCCTCTCCCTCCGCGATTTCCGGAGAGGTCCAGACTTGCCGACCCCGGAGGGGTCACAGATCGTAGCCGGGGGTCGCGCGACAGCCCGACCCCCGGAACGACGAACCCCCCGACCCTGCACCCTGGAAGGGTGCCAGAAGCGCCGCCGGCTCCATTCTCACCGTGCTGCCGTTCGCCCGGATCCCCCTTGCGCTTCTTGCGCTTCTTTGCGGCAAGCCTCCCTCCGCCGGGTCCCGCCCCCCGTCAGAACTCCACCGCAGAGGGGGAGAGAGAGGGCCGCAAAGAGGCGCAAGAGGCGCAAGATAAGGAGGATGGGCGCTCCCTCCGGTCCTCGTCCTCGCCCTTCCCCTCGTCCTCGTCCTCCCCACCGCGGTTCAACAAACGACAAGGATCACGATCAGGATCACGACAAGGAGGAAGAGGCTGGCCCTCCGGTCTTTGTCGTCATCCTTGTCCTAATCCTTGTCCTCCCCACCGCGGTTCAACGAACGACAAGGATCACGATCAGGATCACGACAAGGAGGAAGAGGCTGGCCCTCCGGTCTTTGTCGTCATCCTTGTCCTGATCCTTGTCCTCCCCACCGCGGTTCAACGAACGACAAGGATCACGATCAGGATCACGACGAGGATGGGAAGCCGCCCAAAGAGGGATCTTCCGCCAAGACGGCTTGCCGGGGTGGGGACTATCCGCCGGGGTGGGGAAGACCCGCCGCATGCTATCTTTCCGGCGCGATCATGACGACGCCTGCGAGTCGGGATCATGGCCAGCGGAGGTCGGCTCATGCGATACCTATGGACGGCGACGATAACCCTGTGTGCGTTTTTGGGTTCTGCGTCCGCCGACGAGGTGATCTTCAAGGAGGACTTCCGTGGTTTCGAAGCACACGGCCAGCAGCGCGTGGTCGCCTCCGGTCACCCTGACTTCGCGCAGGCCTTGGAGGTCAGGGCGGTCCGTGGCGCGGATGGCACGCTGAAGCAAGGCTCCTGGAGCACGAGCGGCCTCGACACCCGCGGCGCCGAGGTGCTGACGATCGACTACTGGATCATGTTCGGCACGGAGTCGGCGCGCTACGCGATGCTGGCCAATGACGGCGCGATCAAGTCGATCACCGTCATCCAGGATGGCGGGCAACTGCTGGTCGCAAAGGGCCTGAACCGTGACTGGCAGCCGGCTGGAAAGGTCACCCTTGGCCAGTGGCATCACATCCGCTACGTGGTCCACTGCCTGCGGGGCGAGTTCGCGGTCTACGTCGACGACATGGCGACCCCGCGCCTGGAGGGCCTGTCGTACCGCGACACCCGCACGGTCTCGCTGACGCGCCTGTGGATTCTCAGCAGCGCGAGCCAGGAGTCGACGACCCGCCTGGGCGCTATTCGGGTCACGGCCCGGATGGCGACGGAGTTCCCGCCGTTGGCTTTGGGCGAATGGCCGTACTACGTGCGCGGCGTCGCCTGGACCGCGCTACCGCCGGCCACGGCCCGCGACGTCGCCGGCGTGGCACCGATGGAACTCACAACCGGCGGCGGCGCCGCCAGGGAACCGGCACGCGCCCGCATCCTGCGCGACGCCGACAACCTCTACATCGTCTTCCACATGCAGGCCGATGACATGGCCTTGCGCGTCGACGAGGTCACCGCCCGCGACGGCCGGCCCTGGACCAACGACTGCTTCGAGATCTTCCTGCAGCCGGATATCGCCGAGCCGACCTACATCCACCTCGTCGGCAATGCCTCCGGCGGCCTCTACGACGCGCGGCACAGCCATGGCGAACGCGACACTGGCTGGGATGGCCACTGGAAGGCGGTGATCGAGCGCCAGGCGAACGCCTGGACGGCCCTGGTCACGATACCCTTCGCCGACCTCGGCGGCGCGCCGGCCCGGGACGCGATCTGGGGATTCAACCTGGGCCGCGAGAACCCGCATACCAAGGACGTGCTCTCCTGGACACGCCTGACCAACTTCCACACCCCGGAGCACTTCGGCAAGCTCCTCTTCCCGGCGCCGTCCGATGACCGTTCCACGGAGGCGCGCACGATCGCCCTGATGGACCGCCTGTACGACCTGCCGACGCGGCTGGCCGCGATCGAGCAGCAGCTCGCCGCCGATCAGGACATGACCCCGAACCTTACCACAGCGCGGGAGCACCTGCGTGCGGAACTGGCGGTGCAGCGGGCGAACCTGGCTCAGGCCAGGAGCTTCGCCGCGTTCCGGCTGCTTCTGGAGGATGCCCAGAGGCTGTCTCTGGAGACGGCGGACCTGGCGCAGGCGGTGCGGCGCTCCCAGGCGTACTTCGCCGATGGCTCGGCCGGACGGCGCCGCGGCTACGCCAGCCTGGTCGTCTCGTCCATGGAGAAGATCGCTGATAACCAGAGCAACGCCTTCCCGCTGGTCGAGGCCGCACACCTGCGGCTCTCGGGCCGTGAGTACGGCAGTTTCCAGATCATGCTCCTGGCGCTGCCCGGCCAGACGATCGGCTCGGTGGAGACGGCCGTGTCGCCACTGTCCGGCGCCGACGGCCAGGCGCTCGACGGCGCCAGGACGCAGGTCTACCTGGTGGAGATGATCCGCACGGCCAGGCAGCTCGAGCAGGGCCAGTCGCAGGCGAGCTATGCCGACGTGCTGCGGCCGGGCGAGGCGTTCACGCTGCCGCCGACCGGAATGGTCGTGCTCTGGGTCGATGTCTACCTCCCCGCCGGC
>JAAYZO010000177.1 GCA_012514865.1 Lentisphaerota bacterium
CGACCGCCGCCGCTCTGCCGGCCGCGCCGCTGCCCGGCGCCCCGGCCGCGACCGCCGCCGCTCTGCCGGCCGCGCCGCTGCCCGGCGCCCCGGCCGCGACCGCCGCCGCTCTGCCGCCGACACTCGCCGAGGCCCTCGCCTTCGACGATGCCGACTACCGCCTCCCGCCCGTCGAGCTGCTCGAGGCCGATACCGCGGTCGCGGCCGTCGATCCGGCCGAGATCGAGGAGAACCGCCAGATCATCCAGGAGACCCTCGACAGCTTCGGCATCGACGCCGAGGTCGGCGCCGCCACCCGCGGCCCGCGCGTCACCCTCTATGAGGTCAGCGTCTCGCGCGGCGTCAAGGTCGAGGCCATCAGCCGCATCGCCAACAACCTGGCCATGGAACTGGCCGCCGTCAGCCTGCGCATCCTGGCGCCGGTGCCCGGCCAGGACTACGTCGGCATCGAGGTGCCGAACCGCGACGCCGACACCGTCCGCCTCGGCGGTCTCCTGCGCGGTGACCTCTGGGCCCGCTCGCAGGCCGAGCTGCCCCTGATGATGGGCCGCAACGTCCACGGCGCCGATGTCATCCTCGACCTCGCCAAGGCGCCGCACCTCCTCGTCGCCGGCGCCACCGGCAGCGGCAAGTCGGTCTGTCTCAACGGCGCCATCCTGTCGCTGCTCAGCCGTTTCAGCCCGCGCGAGCTGCGCCTGATCCTGGTCGACCCCAAGATTGTCGAGTTCAGCGTCTACAACGCCCTGCCGCACCTGGTGGTGCCGGTGATCAGCGATGTCCCGACCGTGGTGCTCGCCCTGCGCTGGCTCCTGCACGAGATGGAGCGCCGCTACCGCCTCCTCGCTGCCGTCGGCGCCCGGCATCTCCAGGGCTTCAACAGCCGCGACACCGCGACGGACCCGGCCCGCGGACCCGACGGCGAGCCGGTCCCGGCGCACCTGCCCCACCTCGTCCTCATCATCGACGAGCTGGCCGACCTGATGATGACGGCCCGCCAGGATGTCGAGACCAGCCTGGCACGGCTGGCCCAGATGTCCCGCGCCGTCGGCATCCACACCATCCTGGCGACGCAGCGCCCGAGCGTCAATGTCATCACCGGCATCATCAAGGCGAACTTCCCGACGCGGGTCGCCTTCCAGGTCGCCTCACAGGTCGACTCGCGCACCATCATCGACTTCAAGGGTGCCGAGTCGCTCCTCGGACGCGGCGACATGCTCTTCAAGCCGCCCGGCGTGGCCCGCCTGCAGCGCCTGCAGAGCCCGATGGTCTCCGATGCCGATATCGAGGCGGTCGCCGGCTTCGTCTCGGCGCAGAGCCAGGCGAGCCGCGATTTCAGCCTCCTGAAGATCGCCGCCGCCGACGGCGTCGCCGTCGAGGCCGCCGCCCCCGAGGATGGCGATGCCGTCGACGAGGCCCTGCTGCGCCGCGCCATCGAGGTCGTCCTGCGCGACCGCCGCGCCTCGACCAGCTACCTCCAGCGCCGCCTGCGCGTCGGCTACAACCGCGCCGCCAGCCTCATGGACTGCCTGGAGCAGCGCGGCATCGTCGGCCCGAGCCTCGGCCCCGGCCCCCGCGAGATCCTGGTCGACAGCCTCGGCGATGACGACGGCGCCGAGGACGCCGGCGATGAACCCGACAGCGCGGAGGCCGCGCCGGCATCATGACCACGCCGCTGGACCTCCAGAGCCTCCTCGATGAGATCCTCGCCGACCCGGCCGCCGCCGCTGCGGCACGCCGCCGCGACGCGCCGCCGCCGGCCCTCCTGCGGCAGCTCGGCGACCACCTCGACCGGCCTGCGGTCAGGCTCTTCCTGGCCCTGCTGCCCGAGACCCCGACACGCCTCATCGAGAGCCTGGCGCAGCGCGGCCCCACCAGCGCCGACGAGCGCGCTGCCCTGGCGGCACACGCCCGCACCCCGCCGGCGGCCCTTGCCGACCTCGCCGCCGCGGCCGAGCCGGCCGTGCGCCAGGCCGTGGCCGGCAACCCCAGCCTGCCCGCCGGCGTCGCCGCCCGCCTGGCTCAGGACCCCGACTGGCGCGTCCGACAGGACCTCGCCCGCAATCCGGCCACGCCGACCCGCGTGCAGCAGGCCCTCAGCCGCGATGCCATGCCCCTCGTCCGGCAGGCGCTCCTCGCCGTGTCGCGCCTCGACCCCGACCTCCATCGCAGCCTCGCCCGCGATCCCGATGCGGCCGTCGCCGCGGCCGCGCTCCTCGACCGGCACTGCCCGGAAGCCGTCCTCCTGGAGTGCGCCGACGACGACGACGAGGTCCTGCAGGGCCTCCTGCTGCAGCGCCGCGACCTCCCCGATGCGGTCCTGGAATCGCTGAGCTTCAGCCCCTCGGGCGCGGTCCAGACGGCGGCGCTGGGCCGCCGCCGCCTGGCGCCTGACGAGGTCGTCGGCTGGAGCCGCGAGGGCAGCCTCGAGGTCCGCTGCGCCCTGGCGGCCAGCCCGGGTCTCGCGGCGTTCGCCTTCGACCTCCTCGCCGCTGACGGCGCCGGCGAGGTCCGCGCCGTCCTGGCCGGGCATCCGGAGCTGCCGCCGCGTTGCGCCGAGGCCCTCGCCCGGGACCCCGAGCCCGCCGTGCGGCAGGCCCTGGCCCTGAATCCGGCGGTGCCGCCGCGGGTGCTCCTGCAGCTCCTCCAGCTCGACGACGCCGAGGTGCGCCTCCTGGTCGCCGGCCGGGCCGACCTGCAACCCGAACACACGGCCGTCATCATCGCCAGCGCCGACGACGATGCCGCCTACGCGCTGGCCCAGGCCGGCGCCGCCCCTGTGGACCTGCCGGCCCTGCACGCCCACCGCCTTCAGCAGCACCGCCTCCCCACCCTGCGAGCCCTGGCAGCGGCCTCGCCGCACCTGACCCGCGCCATGCAGGAGACGCTGCTCCTCGACCCCGCTCCGGCGGTACGGCGCCGGCTCTGCGACAACCACGCGATCGGTCCGGACCTGCTCGGCCGCCTCGCCGCCGATGCCGATGACAGCGTGGCCACCGCCGCCCGCCAACGCCTCGGCACAAGGCGACCCCACGCCGCGCCGCCGCGGGCCACAACCGCCACCGCCGATACCGACCCAACCCATCAGGACCCCTGAGGAGATACCCTATGGCAACCGCCCCGAAAGAAGCACCGAAGCTGACCTTCGTCGAGATCGTCATGAACGCCGACGCGGAGGTCATCCGGGCCGCCTATGAGGCCCGCGTCGAGGTCG
Source organism: Lentisphaerota bacterium (assembly GCA_012514865.1). Lineage (GTDB taxonomy): Bacteria > Verrucomicrobiota > Lentisphaeria > Oligosphaerales > JAFGRS01 > JAGVUW01. The sequence goes on from JAAYZO010000177.1 coordinate 3,212, forward strand.
ACAAGCTCCTGGCGCAGCGCGAGGAGGCCTACCGCCGCATCGCTGAACTCGAGGCTGGCGTCGACCAGATCCTCGGCGAGGCCGGGCTCTTCGTCTTCCCGCCGCCGCCCCTGCCGGTCGCCGCCGCCGATGCCGCCGCGGCCCGCGCCCGCCGGCCGGGCAAGGCCGCCGCCAGGACGGCGTCGCCCGCACCCGACAGCACCGCCGCGGATGCCGATGCCGCCGCGGAGCCCGATGACAGCGCCGTGACAACGCCGGCCGGTGACGCCGATGCCGACGCCGCTGACGCTGACGAGACCCCCGGAAAGGCCTCCGCCGGCCGCCCTGACGGCGCTGACAGGGCGACCCCCCGCGGCGGCGCGGCGGCGCACCGTGGACCCGGGCCGGCCTGAGCACGGCACCGCGGCATGACCTGCGCATGAAGCCATCCGATATCATCCAGAGAGCCCGCCTGCTGCGCCAGCGTGAGGAGGCGTTCGTCACCGTCTGGGAGTGCGAGGAGCGCGTCCGGCGACGGCTCGGCGGCGCTGAGTGGCCCTGGCCCGCGCCACCGGCATTGCCCTCGCGGCAGCGCCACCGCGGCGGCCCGCCGTCGACGCGGCGGCCGCCGGCCGCCGCCGAGAGCGTCGTGCGGCGACTCCGGCCCGGCGAGGATGCCTTCCGCCTGACCGGATCCTGCCGCGGCCAGGCCGGCGCGACCCTGACCGCCGATCCGGCCGTCGCCCGTGCCCTGCTTGCGGCCGCGGTGCCCTCCTGGGCCGTCAGCCGTCTCGAGACGGTCCGCCTCGATGCCGCCGGCACCGCCGTCGTCGTCGAGTGCCTCTGGGAAGCCCCCGCCACGCCACCTGGAATGGGCTGACGGGCCGGAATTGGGCAGGAGGTGACCCGTCCGAACAGCCGCGGCGCGGCTATAGTACACGAATCCCGGCATGGCCAGGCACACGGGGTGTCGGCGCCCGGACCAGAGCAGGGGGACCATGAGACTGCTGTTCGTCGGCGATATTGTTGGCAAGGGCGGCCGTGAGGCGGTGACGGCCTTCGTTCCGGCGTTGCGCCGCGAGTACGGCTGCGACCTCTGCGTCGCCAACGCCGAGAACTCGGCCGGCGGTTCCGGCATCACGCGTCGCTGCCTGGTCGAGCTGAGCGGCGCCGGGGTCGACGTCTGCACCAGCGGCGACCACGTCTGGGACCAGCGCGAGTTCGTCCATGACGTCGGACGCCTGACCCAGATCCTGCGTCCAGCCAATGTCCACCCCGGCCAGCCCGGTCGCGGCTATGGCCTCTTCACCGGCAGCAACGGCCGCACCGTCGGCGTTATCTGTCTGCTCGGGCGGACCTTCATGAACGGCCTCGCCGACTGCCCGTTCCAGGCCGCCGACCGCATCGTCACCGAGATGCGCCAGGTCACGCCGTTCATCCTCGTCGACATCCATGCCGAGGCCACCAGCGAGAAGATCGCCCTCGGACGCTACCTCGACGGCCGCGTCACCGCCGTGCTCGGCACCCATACCCACGTCCCCACCGCCGACGAGACCATCTTCCCCAACGGCACGGCCTTCCAGTGCGATGTCGGCATGGTCGGCTCCCGTGAGTCGGTCCTCGGCCGCGACCTGGCCCCGGTCCTGCAGCGCTTCTCCACCGGCATGCCGGCGCGCTTCACCGTCGCCGATCACCACATCCGCCTCCATGCCACCGTCGTCACCGTCAACGACTACGGCCGCGCCACCGCCATCGAACGCGTCGTCCGCGACCTCGACTGAGGCCGACCCGGCACCCGGCGCGGGCGGGTTGCAGGGGCGACCGCCTCAGACTACCTTACCCGGACTGTGGCCCGCCACGACACGCGTGGCGTCGCCACCGCCGGCTTCGGCGCCGCGTCGGCGCTGCGGAACCGGCCGCCTCGAGGCTATCATCAAGGGTGCACAGCATGCGGTGCCCGCGTTGCGGTTGCCTGGAAGACAAGGTGATGGAGACCCGCGTCTCCCGCGAGGGCGATACCATCCGCCGCCGCCGCGAATGCCTCGAGTGCGAGTTCCGCTTCACGACCCGCGAGAGCGTCGTCCCGGCGGAACTGATCGTCGTCAAGCGCGACGGCAGCCGCGAGGAGTTCGACCCGGACAAGCTCCGCGCCGGCATCCGCCGCGCCTGCTGGAAACGCTCGGTCAGCGAGGCCCAGATGGACGAGATGGTCGGCGGCATCATCCGTGACCTCCTCGCCCTGCAGACCCGCGAGATCGGCAGCCGCGAAGTCGGCGAGCGGGCCATGGAGGCCATCCGCAAGGTCGACGAGGTCGCCTACGTGCGCTTCGCCTCGGTCTACCGCAGCTTCCGCAGCGTCGCCGAGTTCGTCCACGAAGTCCAGAACCTCAGCGGCCTCCAGGATCACCCTCCCGCTGACCGCACCCCCGCCGACGATGACCCCGACGCCGCGCCATGATCAAGCTGCACTCCAAGCATTGCCTGGTGCGGACGGCCGAGGGCGCCGTCCAGAGCCTGGATGCCGACGCCCTGCGGAGTGACCTGCAGCGGGCGTTTCGCGCCTGTGGCGTCAGCGAAGACTGGATCGGCGACCACATCGCCCTCGTCGTCGAAGAACACGCGGCCGGTACCGGCACCGAGGCGTCGCCGCTGGGTGAACGGGACCTCCATGCCATGGTCTCCACCCTCCTCACCGCCAGTGGCTATGAGGACGTCAGCCGACGCTACCGCGACCAGCTTCCCGCCAGCGCCCAGGCGGTCGACCCGGACCCGTTCCGGCCCTGGGATCTCGACCGCCTCGACCGTGACCTCGCCAACCTCCTGCCCCTCGGCGGCGAGGAGCGCCGTGAGATGGTGCAGCGTCTCGCCGCGGCCCTGGCCGGCCTCGGCCTGAGTGCGGTGCGCACCGAGCTCCTGCGCGAGCTGGCGCGCCACCTCCTGCAGCAGTCCGCCACGCCGCCGCCCTCGTCCTCGCCCTCGTCCTCGCCCTCGCCCTCGTCCTCGCCCTCGCCCTCGTCCTCGCCCTCGCCCTCGTCCTCGCCCTCGTCCTCCTCCCTCTCGCCCTCGCCGTCCTCGTCGCCGTTCCTGATGCTGCCGCAGCAATGGCCCCCGCCGTCCGGTCCCGCGGCGTCGCACCTGGTCGGCGCCGGGGTGCTGCGCCCGCAGCCGGTGTCGCGTTTCCTGCCGCGTCTGCGCCTTGAACTCGACCTGGTTCGTCTGGCCGTCAGTCTTGGCCCGGGGCCGGTCCCCGAGATCGCCTTTCTGCCGGCCCTGGCCCGGGCCCTGGATGCCGCCCGTGAGCAGCTCGACGCCGCCCGTCGCCGCCTCGACCTGGCCTCCCTGCCGCCGGCGCACCTCATCGTCGTCGGCCTCGAGGCGACCGTGGACGACGCCCTGCGCCCGCCCACGGCCCGCGCCGGCAAGGCCCTCCAGCACGAGGTCCGTGCCATCATCGCGGCCAAACTCCCGGCCACCGGCGCGGCGGCCGTCTACACAACCTTCAGGTGAACCCCATGTCGCGCCGCGCTCGGCTCCTGGCCTCTCTCGCAGCCCTCGCCGGGCTGGTCCTCTTCGCCGTCTCGGCCAACATCGTCTTCGCCTCGCTCCTGCGCATGAGCGACACCTTCAGGGTCCCCGCCACCAGCCTCGCCAATGCCTCCGCCGTCCAATTCGCCGGCTTCTTCCTCGCCAGCATCGCCGGCGGCCTGCTCGCCGACCGCATCGGCAAACGCCTGGTGCTCATCGCCGGGTCCTGCCTGGTCGCCGCCGGCGCCGGGCTGTGGTCGCTGGCGCCGACCCTGACGACGGTCTTCGCCGGGGCCGCCGTCATGGGCATGGGCGGCGGCGTTCTCGAAGCCATGGGCACCGCCCTGATGACGGACCTCTTCCCCAGCCGCCGCCGGCTCGTCCTGAACCTCTCGCAGGTCGCCTACTGCCTCGGCGCCGTCGGCGGTCCGGCGGTCATGGGATGGCTCCTGCCCCTGGGGGTCTCCTGGCGGCTGTTCTTTGCCGGCACCGCCGCCGCGGGCGTCGTCATCGGCGTGCTCTTCCTGGCCGCCGGACACGCCGCCGGGGCGCCGCCCGAACGCGGCACCGCCGGTACCGCCGGCCCCTGGCCGCGCCTCGGGGCCTCGGTCTGGATACCCTGTCTGGCCATGGTCTGCTATGTCACCGCCGAGACCGGCACGGCCACCTTCCTCAGCCTCTACCTCGCCGACGCCCGGGGGGCTCCGGAACGCTGGGCTCTCATGGCCCTGGCGCTGTTCTGGGGCATGATGATGCTCGGCCGGCTGCTCTGCGCCTGGCTGCCTGAGGAACACCCCCACGCTCCGGTCATCGCCGGCCTGCTCGGCCTCGGCGCCATCGCCAGCGCCGCGCACCTGGCCGGCTTCGGCTGGCAGGCCGAGATCGCCCTCTTCGCCCTGACCGGCCTGGCCTTCGCCGGCACCTGGCCCCTGATCGTCGGCCTCGTCGCTGCCCGGCACCCGCGCCACACCGGCACCGTCGTCGGCCTGACCGCCGGCATCGGCTCACTCGGGTGCATCGTCGCCGCGCCCCTCCTGCGGCCCCTCATGGCCGGCACCCGCCCGGCCCACGCCTTCGCCCTCTGCGCCCTCCTGCTGGCTCTCGCCGCGGGGGCCATCCTCTGGTCGGGCGCCACTGCCACTACCGAGAAGGACACTCCACCATGATCACGCGCCGTGAGCTGGTCGCCTGCTGCGATGACCTCCTGCAAGCCCCCGCCGACCTCAAGGACGCCTCCCGCAACGGCCTCCAGGTCGAGGGCACCGACAGCATCCACCGCGTCGCCTTCGGCGTCGATGCCTCACTCGCGCTCTTCCAGGCCGCCGCCGCCTGGGACGCCCAGGCCATCGTCGTCCACCATGGCCTCTTCTGGCACGACGGCTGGGGCCGCGTCGTCGGCCCCGAGGCGGCACGACTGCGGATCCTCCTCAGCGCCGGTATGAGCCTCTACGCCAGCCATATACC
>JAAYZO010000178.1 GCA_012514865.1 Lentisphaerota bacterium
CGCTGAGGGGCCGGGCGCGATAGGTGTCGACAGGGCTCGACAGGCTTCGCCAGGTACCGACGGTAGCGGGGGCGCCCAACGCCCAGCGCCGGAGCCGGCAAGGCCCGTCCGTGGCGGTCCGTGCGCGTCCGTGAGCGTCCGTGTCTGGAGCCTGAGGGCCGCGTCCCCGCGGCCCTTGGAAAAGGCAACGCCCAACGCCGACCGCCGGCCACCGAACGCTGACGTGGGCGGCAGACACGAGGCGACGGCAGGGCAGGGGGGAGGGGGCGCATCCCCGACTCTGAGCCACAGATGGATATTCCGCCAAACCGGCTTGCGGGGGTGGCGGAATATCCGGGGCAGGGCGCCTGCGGGGGGCTCTTCAGGCGACGACGTCGCCGAAGAGCGAGTGGGCGGTGGCGCGGCGCACCGCGACGCGGACGATCGTGCCCGGCGTGATCCCGTCCTGCGGCTCGAAGATGACGACCTTGTTGGTATCGGACCGGCCCTGCCAGCGGCTCGGATTGCGCAGGCTGGGCCCCTCGGCCATAACCTCGAGGCAGTCGCCGACGTAGGCGCGGTTGCGGGCGGCGACGCCGGCCTCGAGGTCCTCCAGGAGGACCTTGTTCCGGCGGTGCTTCTCGTCATCGGGGACGTCGTCCGCGAGGGTCTCGGCGGCCAGGGTCTGCTGGCGCGGCGAGTAGCGGAAGATGAAGGCCATATCGAAGCCGACCTCACGCATCAGGCGGCGCGTCTGTTCGAATTCCTCGGCGGTCTCGCCGGGGAAGCCGACGATGACATCGGTCGAGAAGGCGACGCGGTCGAGGCGGGCGCGGATGGCGGCGATGACGTCGAGGTACTGCCGGGCCGTGTAGCCGCGGCGCATCAGGCGCAGGATGCGGTCCGAGCCGGACTGCACCGGGATGTGGAAGGCCTTGCAGACCTTGGGGAGGCTGCAGACCGCCTCGACAAAGGCGGCATTCATGTAGCGGACGTGGGGCGAGGTGAAGCGGATGCGCTCGATGCCGGGGACCTCGTGCACGGCCCGGAGGAGCTCGGCGAAGGCCGACTGTGCCGGGTTGTAGGTCCCGGCGCGGCGCGCCTCGGCGACGCCGTAGGCGGTGATGTTCTGGCCGAGGAGGAGGACCTCGCGGGTGCCGCCGGCGGCCAGGGCCTCGACCTCGCGGACGATCTCGTCGAGCGGCCGGCTGCGCTCGCGGCCGCGGGTGCGCGGCACGATGCAGTAGGCACAGGACTGGTTGCAGCCGCGCATGACGTTGACCATCGCCGCGGGGGTGCCGGGGCGATGCGCCGCGGGTTCGCCGGCGGCCCCGGGCCGCACCGCGGTGGCGACGCGGCGGCGGCGATCCTGGAGGATCCCCGCGATCAGGTCGGGGATGTCCTGGAGCTGGTCCGGACCGACGACCAGGTCGAGATGCGGCAGCCTCTCCAGGAGGGCCTCGCCGTGGGCCTGGGCCATGCAGCCGATGATGCCCAGGACCATCTCGGGGCGCTGGCGTTTGAGGCGTTTGAGGAGGCCGGCCTTGCCCTCGGCCTTGCGCTCGGCCTGGTCGCGGACGCTGCAGGTATTGAGGAGGATGATGTCGGCGGCGTCTTCGGTGGCGGCGGCGGTGTGGCCGTGCGCCTGGAGCAGGCAGGCGAGCAGCTCCGAGTCGCGCTCGTTCATCTGACAGCCGTAGGTGCGCAGGTAGAAACTCGCCATCGCTGCTGGTATTCCGGGCCGCCGTCGGTGCGGCCGTGTGGTGTGAAGGCAGTCGTCCGGTGAGGCCATGGCAGCCGCCGGGACGGCTGTCGGTCTGATGCGGTGCGTCGACGCCAGGGCGCCGCCGCCACGGCTCGCGGGCGTCGGCGGCCTGCGGCCGCTCGGCCTCCAGACGGCATGGCGCGCCGAGTCCATGGCGCCGGGCCGCCTGTCGCGGCCCATACCATAGTGGCTCGGGGAGTCTTTGCGCGACCGGGCCGCGGCCGCATCGTCACGGGCGAGGCCTGGAAGTGGTCCATCGAGGACCTGAACACCTTCGTCTCCCGCCGCTGGCTGGGGCTTGGCCTCATCCAGATCGCCAGCGCTCCCGATAGCGAGTCCGATTTCGATTGGGTTGCCCCAACACCGTCCTCCGAGCCGTTCGCGGCGTCCCTTCACGGTTCTTTCACACTTCCGGGCTTGCCGAGATGTCGTTCGGCTTCCATGCTGAGGGAGGCTGGTGTTGAGAGGCACGGCGGCATGGTGCATGCTGCTGGCGATGCAAGGAGGACAAGGGCATGTCTGGACGGCGGTGGGCGCGGGTCACGGTCCTGGCACTGGGTCTTCTGGGGGGCATCGGTTCCGGCGCGGCGTCGGCGCCCTCGGGCTGGCCGGCGTTGCCGAAGGACGTCGCTCTGGGGCCGGGCCATCTCGATATCGGCCTGGAAGAGCGTCTGCGTTACGAGTACACCGACGACTTCAACGTCCGCGGCTACGGCACCGGCGAGGGCGACCACCTGCTGCTGGTGCGCACGCGTCTGAGTCTGGACTACCGCCTGCCCGAGAATGCGCATGTCTTTGTGCAGTTGCAGGACTCGCGTTTCTTCCTGAGCGACCTGGAGGACCAGCCGCGGGCGAGGAGCAACTCGCTCTACAACGCCTGCGATGTGAAGCAGGCCTACGCTGAGTGGCAGACGATCCTCGGCACGCCGGTGGGTCTGAAGATCGGCCGCCAGTCGATCTCCTATGCCGACAACCGCATCTTCGGGCCGGGCGAGTGGGGCAACGTCGGCCGGTACTGGTGGGATGCGGTCAAGCTGACGCTGGACTGGGAGCGCGTCCAGGTGGACCTCCTCTACGGTCAGCGCCTGATGACCGAGCAGGACAGTTGGGACGATGACCACTTCCCCTTCCGGATGAGCGGCATCTATGCGCGCTGGAAGGGCCTGCCGATGGCCCTGGAGACCTTCTGGCTTCAGCGCTTCTCGACGCATGGCGACCTGGTGGGCGAGGACGGCCGCACGGGCCATGAGAAGCGTCACACCGTGGGCGTCGTCTGGGACGGCATCTGGCGTGAGCGCTGGGACTACGCCGGGACGGCCGCGGCCCAGTTTGGCAGCTATGCCGATGACGAGATCCGTGCCTTCGGCGTCAACCTGCGCGGCGGGTACACCTTCCAGGCGCCCTGGTCACCGCGGCTGGGCGTGGAGTACACCTGGGCGAGCGGCGACTCGGATCCGGCCGACGGCGTCCGCGAGACCTTCGACAATGTCTACGGCGCGGTGGACTCCTTCTACGGCCGCATGAACTTCGTGGCCTGGATGAATCTCGAGGACTACCAGCTCACGGCCAGCGTCAAGCCCACCAAGACCATGAAGCTGTGGGTCGACTACCACCTCTTCCGCCTGGCCGAGTCCGGCGATGCCTGGTACTGGAGCTCCGGCGGGGTGGCGCGGCGCGACCCCACCGGCGGCGCGGGCGAGGCGGTGGGTCAGGAGATCGACCTGATGTTCCAGTGGAAGGTGCACAGGAACCTCGATTTCTTCTGCGGTTACTGCTACTTCGTCCCGGGCGACTTCATCCGGCGGACGCCGGGTCCGGACTACGGCAGCGACTGGTTCTTCAGCCAGGTCACGATGAGTTTCTGAAGGGAGCGAAGCGATGGACGGCCTTCGCGAGGGATGGCGGCGCCTGGGTGTGGTCTTCCTGGCCACGGCGGTGCTGGTGGCGTTCGGTCCTGTGGCTGCAGCCGGCGGCTGGTGGGGCGGCAGTGACAAGCCGGCGGTCCTGCGGGTGACCTACTCGAACAAGGTCGACTACGAGCCGCTGATGGTGGCGGTCGACAAGGGCTTCTTCCGTGACGAGGGTCTCGTGGTGAAGCCGCTGATCGTCACTGGCGGTATCGAGTCGGCCGAGGCGCTGGCCACGGGCGCCGCCGACATCGCGGCGATGGGCGACGCCCCGGCGGTCATCTCGGTGAGCCGCTACCCGGTCAACCGCATTGTCTGCGCCTACGGCGGCGGCTCGCAGCGTCATCGCCTGATCGCATCGGCGGCCGTGCGGACGCCGGCGGATCTGGTCGGTCGCCGCCTGGGCCTGCAGCTCGGCTCCAGTACCCACGGGTGCTTCCTGGCCTGGGCCAAGGCCAACGGCCTCGACCCGGCCCACGTCGAGGTGATCAACCTGAAGCCCTCCGAGATCCCGATGGCCATGGCAGCCGGGCAGCTCGATGCCATGGCCGGCAGCGAGCCGTGGGCCACGAACACCGAGAAGCAGTGCGGCAAGGCCGTCCACGAACTGGCGCATTTCGGCGGGCACATGGGCACCTCGCCGATGGTGCTGATCGCCTCCGGGCGACTCCTCGAGTCCAGGCCGGAGGCGGTCACGAAGGTCATCCGTGCGGTGGGCCGGGCGGTGGCGTGGATGCAGGCCCACCCGGAGCGCGCCGCGGCCATCTGCGCGCCCCTGACCGGGCTCAGCCTGCAGGACCAGCGGCGCTGCACCGCGACGCTGACGTGGGGGCTGCGCTGGGAGCCGGCCGACGCCGAGGCCCTGGCGATGATGGCGGGCTTCCTCATGGCGCATGGCAAGATTGCGACGTTGCCCGATCTGGCGGCCGCGGTGGACACGCGGCCCCTGCGCGAGAGCCAGGGCCGTTGACAGGGCTGTCTGAAAGTCCAGTTCTGGCACCCCTCCAGGGTGCATGGCGTGCGATCCGCGTTTCCGGGGGTCGGGCTGCGCGCGACCCCCGGCTACGATCTGGCACCCCTCCAGGGTGACCGAGTGGGCGACGCCGCGATCTTCAAACAGCCCTGCAACCGCCCCGCGGCCGCTGGAAGGCGTCGCCTGAACGCGGTATCGTTGCCGCGGCCCCCAGGCCCGGTCCAGGACCGATCACCGAACCGGCCGGTCCGCACGCATCGCGTTCTGCCGACCGAACGGCCGAGCGCGTGGACGCCGCCGGTCACAGCGACAGGACGTCGTCGGATGAAGCCATTCCATCCTCGCGAGATCTTCGCCACCTCCTGGGCCTGGGAGGACGAGCGCTGCCGACAGCGCATGGAGCGCCTCATGGCTGGATTCGGCAGACCCATGTCCGAGGTCCAAGTCGTCACCGAGGCGGAACTGCCCGCACTCATCCGGCGCAAGGGCTGGCTCGATGTCTGGAAACGCCAGGGCTACAATCCGTTCACCGGCGATCCGGACCTCGTCTTCAACAAGTTCCGCTGGTTCAGCGAAGCGGAGAAGAAGGCCTGGCACGAGCGCACGACCCTGCTCAAGGAGAGCCGAGACTTCGCGCACGCGCTGGTCTGCGCCCTGCACGGCTACCCGACCTTCCACCACTACGAGGACGGCAACTACAAGCGGCTCAGGCGCGACACCACCTGCTGGGCACTGCATGACCTGCACACCGGCTGGGGCTGTTTCCACAAGTGCCAGTACTGCCAGCGCGGGAGCGTGTCGACCATCATGCTCGACGTCGAGGACTGGCTGACGCGCGTCGACCAGCTCCTGGCCGACAACCCCTGGCAGAAGGTCATACGCTTCGATGTCGAGACCGACTGTCTCATCCTCGAGCCGGAGTACGGCATCTGCCGCGATCTGGTCGAGCACTTCGCCCGCCTCGACGACCGCTACCTCATCCTCTTCAGCAAGAGCGACAACGTTGACTTCCTGCTCGATCTCGAGCACCGCGGCCACACCATCATGCTCTGGACCCTGTCCTCGCCGACAGTCAGCCGACGCATCGAGGTCGATACCGCCACCACCGAGCAGCGCATCGAGGCCGCCCGCAAGTGCCAGGCCGCCGGGTACCCGGTGCGCTTCAAGTTCAAGCCGATTGTGCCGATCAGGAACTGGCGCCAGGAAGCCACCGCGATGCTCGAGGGACTCTTCGCCGCGGTCCGCCCCGATAACCTCAGCATGGAGATGCTCTTCTTCCGTAATGTGGACGAACTCAAGAGCATGTTCGACCAGGATCTCTTCGACCCCGAGTTCTTCCGCATGATGGAGCGCCACGAGGCCGAACACGGCGTCAAGGATGAGTACAAGATCATCCCCGAGGCCTTCCGCATCGAGGTCTACGAGCACTACGCCGCCGAAGTCCGGCGCCTCAGCCCCGAGACTCCCCTCTCACTCTGCGCCGAAAGCGCCGCGGTGTGGGGGCACATGGCGCCGCTGCTGGGCCAGGGACCCGACGACTTCGTCTGCAACTGCGGCCCAGCCTGCATTCCACACCTCAGGCCCCGCAGCATGGTCAACGGCCCCGACTACAAGCCCACCATCGCGGCACCCTGACACCGACGACAGGGCTGTTCGAAAGTCCGGTTCTGGCACCCCTCCAGGGTGCATGGCGCGCCATCGGCGGTTCCGGGGGTCGTACTCCGCACGACCCCCGGCTACGATCTTGCACCCCTCCAGGGTGACCGAGAGAACGCTGACGCGTTCTTCGAACAGCCCTGACGCCGACGACCGCGCGCCCTTGCGCTTCCAACCCGGTAGCAGTACAGTCACCGCATGACTCCATGGATCAACGACATCGGCTTCCTGCGCCCACAATCTCGATGAAATCGATAGGAATCGTTTGGTTGGACGTAAGGACCCGTGGCATCCGGGGGTCGGCGGCGCCCCGATCCCAGAACGAAAGGAGACGGTCATGTCGAGGTACACGTCACTGGCGATCTCGAGACCGGAGGACCTGATCTTCGGCCGCGCCCCCAGGCCGGTGCGGACCCGGAGCGGGATGGTGATTGGCGGGGGGACGGTCTACCCCGAGCTGAACTTCACCCTGCCCCCGATGCCGATCGACGCGGGCACCCTGCCGGAGATCCGCCGGCAGTATGCCGATATCATCAGCGGCGCGACGCAGCGTGCGGCGGAGCTCGGCGTGCCGGGCCTGGTGGTGGAGTTCGAGACGCTCCCGCCGATGTGCGAACAGCCCGCCGTGGGCATCGAGCTGGCGCGCATCCTGCTCGACGGGCTGGCGGCGGCTGAGGCCCGCTACGGCCTCAAGAGCGTCCTGCGCATGACCCCGAATGACCTGCGCGAGATGACCCGCCCGTCCCTCATGCGGCAGGGGCCGCTCCTCGAGCAGATGCTGCAGACCTTCGAGGGCGCGGCGGCCGCGGGCGCGGAACTCCTGAGTATCGAGTCGACCGGCGGCAAGGAGGTCAGCGATGACGCCCTGACCTTCTGCAGCCTGCCGCAGGTGATCTTCGCGCTCTGCGTCCTGGGCGTGCGCGACATGCGCTTTCTGTGGACCGAGCTGAAGACGATCGCCGACCGCCACGGCGTCTTCTGCGCGGGGGATACCGCCTGCGGGTTCGCCAACACCGCGATGGTCCTCGCCGAGAAGCAGTACATCCCGCGGGTCTTCGCCGCGGTGGTGCGCGCCGTCAGCGCGGTTCGCACTCTGGTCGGCTACGAGTGCGGCTGCGTCGGCCCGGGGAAGGACTGCGGTTATGAGAATGTCTTCCTCAAGGCAATCACGGGCTGCCCGATGGCCATGGAGGGCAAGACGGCGGCCTGCGCCCATCTCAGCCCCCTGGGAAACATCGCCGCCGCCACCTGCGACACGTGGAGCAACGAGTCCGTGCAGAACGTGAAGCTGCTCGCGGGGATGGCCCCGACCGTCTACGCCGAACAGCTCAGCTACGACTGCCGCCTCTTCAATGTCGCCTCGGCCCACGGCACGGCCGCCGCCCGGACGCTGCGCGACTGGCTGGTCGAGAGTGACGCCGGGCTGGACCCGCAGGCCTGGATCCTGCGTCCTGACGTCGTGATCGACATCGCCTCGGCGATCGTCGCCGCGCCAGAGCCCTACGCCGCCGGCCGTGCCGCGGCCGCGGCTGCGCTGAAGGCGATTCGAAGCGCGGACGCCACCGGCGCCCTGGCGGTCCCGGAACGCGAACGCGCCTGGCTCGATACCATGGAAGACACACTCGCCGGACTGCCTGCAGACGAGTCGGCCTTCATCGACCAGATGCTCGGCGAGGTCGATACGACGCGATTCACCCTGTCCGAGTACGGCCTGTAGGGCCGTTGCCATAAACAGGCCGGGGGACGCTGCGCTCTGGCGGCGTCCCCCGGAAAGGGAGGAGTGGGTCATACAGTCCTTGGGCTAACCCTTGAGGTCTCGAGGACCTCTTTTGCTGTATGTGATGGCTGTGACCCACTCGGCGGAGTCAGCGAGGTGCGTGCCTTACTCAGCACGTCCCGCGCTCCATAGCCTATGGACACGGACACCCCGCCCGGGTTCCAGAAAAAACGTCGCGGCGCCGCAGGCAGGCGCGGCGGCTGTGCCGACGCCGGGGCCTGTCGATTTGTCCCTGCTGCAGCCGTGTCCTATCCGGCGCCCGGGCGCCGGATAGGACGTCACGAACGGCCGCCCCCCACGCGTGTTGGACCACGAGTGCCCAAAGACGCGAACGCGTCCACGTGCCGCCACGGCGCCGACTGACGTCGGCACCCGCCTGCTGGAGCGCGAGTGTCCACAGACGCGAACGCGTCCACGAGCCGCCACGGCCTCGACGGCTCAATGACGCGATCGCTCATACGAGTACCTTGGCCTTCCCTCTGAAGCCGTAATGCCTCA
>JAAYZO010000179.1 GCA_012514865.1 Lentisphaerota bacterium
CCTGGTCACCGGCTGGCTGAGCGTGCGCCTGGTCGGCCAGGCGGCGGAGGACCGTCTTTTACGCGAGCCGGCCGCCAACGCCGCCAGGCTGGTGGCGGCGCTGCGTCTGCCGTGTTCCGAGCGCCTGGCGCGCGACCTGGCGCGCCTCACGGCGTCGGAGGTCGTCCTGGCGGCAGAGGGCGGCGCGGAGCCGCTCGGGTCGAGCCTGCCGGAGGGCCTCCGGGGCGACCTCGCCGAGGCCCTCGCCCGGGGCGACGGCCTGCCGGAGCGTCTCAGCCTCGGCGGCCGGCGCTACGTCCTGGCGGCAGCGGCGATACCCGAGCAATCCCCGCCGGTACGCCTGGTGGTGCTGATGCCGGCCGAGGTCTTCACGGCGGTGGCCCGGCGCGGCATCTGGCGCGTCGTCTGGGTGACCCTGGCGGCGACCCTGGTGACGACGGTCCTGGGGACGGTCCTGGCGCGCAGCGTGACGCGTCCCCTGCGCCGGCTGGCTGGTGAGGCCGAGCGCATGACGGCGGCTCTGGAGGGCCGCCGCGGCGGCGAGTCTGGCAGCCCGGCGGCCGAGGCCGTGGCGGGGGGCAGCCTGCCTGGCCTGCGTTTCGCCGCCACGGGCGCGCCGGCCGAGGTCGCCTCGCTGGCCGGGTCGTTCAACCAGGTCCTGGAACGGCTCGAGGCGGCCCGACGCGACCTCGAGCACGCCGCCCGGCTGGCGGCCGTCGGGCGGCTCGCCGCAAGCGTCGTCCACGAGCTGCGCAATCCCCTCTGCGGTATCCAGATGAACGCGCGCGTCCTGGCCGACGCGGCGTCGCAGAACGGCCAGCGCGACCCCTGCCTGGACCTGATCGTCCAGGAGGTCGAACGCATGGACCTCTACCTGCATGAGCTGCTCACTCTCAGCGCCCGGCCGACGCCGCCGGCGCCGGCCGCGGCCGGCCTGTCGACGGCGCTCGAGAGCGCCGTGAGCGCGACGCAGGCCCTCATCGCGGGGCGGGCTCGCCACCTCGGCGTCGCGATTCGCCTCGAGACTGCCGGGGCGGCGTCCGTGGCGTTGGCCATCGACGCGGTCGGGCTGCGGCAGGTCCTGCTCAACCTCGCCTTCAATGCCCTCGACGCCATGCCCGAGGGCGGCACGCTGACCCTGTCGGCGGAGCGGCAGCCGGGTGACTGGGTGCGGATCGAAGTGCGCGACACGGGCCGCGGCCTGGCCGGTCCGCCCGAGGAGGACCTCTTCGCGCCGTTCGTCAGCCACCGCCCGGGCGGCAGCGGCCTGGGCCTGACGATCTGCCGCCAGATCGTCGAACGACACGGCGGGCGCATCGGCTACGCGGCGGTCCCAAACGCGGGGATGGCCTTCTGGTTCGAGCTGCCGGCGGCGACGGCCACGGGCGGCGACGCTGCCGCCGCGACCTGCGGCGCGCCGGGAGAGGACGGTCCTCAGGGCCGGGGCAGGCCGAGGACGTCGTGGTAGTTGGCCTCGACCTGCTCCGCTACGGCCGTCGGCGTGAGGCCCTTGATCGCGGCCAGGGCCTCGACCACGTAGCGCACATGCCAGGGCAGGCTCAGGCCGCCGCGGCACGGCTCCGGGGGCAGGTCCGGGCAGTCGGTCTCGGTGAGGATCCGGTCGAGGGGGACATAGGCGGCCGCGGCGCGCACGTGAGTCGACCGCGGGTAGGTCAACGGCCCGCAGAACGACACCATCAGCCCGAGGTCGAGGACCTGGCGGGCGACCTCGCGGCTGCCGTTGAAGCAGTGGCATAAGCCGCGCAGGCTGGCGATGCCCATCTCGCGGAGGAGTCCGAAGAACTCATTCCACGAGCGCCGGTTGTGCACGACGACCGGGCGGTCGAGGGCGCGGGCGACGGTGAGCTGTGCCGCCAGCACGGCACGCTGCCGTTCGGCGTTGTCGCGGCCGTGATAGAAATCGAGGCCGACCTCGCCGACGGCGACGAGGCGTGGGTTGGCGGCGAGGCGGCGCTGCAGGTCGCCGGCGAGGTCGATCTCGGGGGTCGCCTGGTCGATGAAGAAGGGATGCAGGCCGAGGGCGCCATGCAGGCCGGGTCGTTGGCTGAGGGCCTCGATGCGGTCCCACTCGCCGAGGCGCGCGGCCGTGGCTAGGATGCCGGCGACGCCGGCGGCCGCCGCGGCCGCGAGGTGGTCCTCGAGGGTGTCGGCCAGGCGCGGGTCGGCGAGGTGGGCATGGCAGTCGTAGAGCCGCATGGGGTTCCTTGTGCCTCGCAACGGGCGTCCCGGCGCCCATGGCGCTGGACAGACCATGGTGAACGACCGTCTCCAGCGCGCCTTGCCCCGTCAGAGTGCCGGCTTCAGCCGGAAGCGTGCCGCGTGCCTTCAGGCCGCGGCGGTATCCGGGGCGGCGCCGGGCTGAAGCCACGGCGCACACTTCCGCGTGAACGCGGCACTCCGGCCCGGTCTCCGAAGCCCTGCCACGGCGCGGGCCTGCCTACGAGCGCGGACACCGCCGGGGGCTCACCCGGCCGGCGTGGAGTGGCTCAGTCGAGCTGGATGCCGAGGTCGGCGTCGATCGCCTCGAGGACCGACTTCTCTTCGCGGGCGACGCGTTTGGGCATCTTGTAGGTGGGCAGGTAGCGGTAATAGACCTGCAGGCTGAGGCA
>JAAYZO010000180.1 GCA_012514865.1 Lentisphaerota bacterium
GCGAAACGGGCGGGCCTCCCCGGGGGAAGGCCCGCCCGTTGGCGTCTACGGACAGCCCGCGCGGCGCGGCTGACTCAGACCTCGACTTCGCGGTTCTGTTCGCTGGACTTGTAGATGGCGTCGATGAGGCGCATGGCGATGACGCCCTGCTCGCCGGTGGCCGGCGGGGCCGCCTCGCCCTTGACGGCCTTGAGGTGCTTGGCGATTTCCTGGGGGAAGCCGCCGCCGTCCTTGTTGTAGTTCAGCTTGACGTCGGCGAGCATGTTGTCGACCTCGGTGAGCATGACGGTATCGCCGCCGATGACCAGGCCGCCCTTGGTGCCGATGAACTCGGCCATCTGCTCGTCCTTGGCGTTGGCGGCCCAGGCGACCTCGAAGCTCATGGTGGCCTTGTCGCCGAAGCGGACCATGCCGGCGGCGTAGTCATCGACGTCGAAGGTGCCGTCGAACTTCGGCGGGCCGGCCCACATGCTGATGTAGTGGTAGTCCTTCATCGGGGCGCCGAACTTCGAGTAGATCTTGGCGCTGACGCGGGTGGGGTTCCACAGGTCGGTGGCCCACATGGCCAGGTCGAAGAAGTGGACGCCGATATCGATGAGGCCGCCGCCGCCGGATTCGGCCTTGGTGGTGAACCACCCGCCGAGGCCGGGGATGCCGCGGCGGCGGATCATGCGGATGCGGATCTGGTAGATCTCGCCGAGACGACCCGAGGCGATGGCCTGGCGGACGACCTCGGACTCCGGGAACTGGCGGCGGACCATGCCCATGGTCAGGACCTTCCCGGCGGCATCACGGGCGGCCAGGATGGCCTTGCCCTCGACCTGGTTCAGGGCCATCGGCTTCTCGAGCAGGACATGCTTGCCGGCCTTGAACGCGTCGATGGCGATGGGGGCGTGCATGCGGTTCGGCACGCAGATGCTCACGCTCTCGATCTCGGGGTTCGCCAGGAGGTCGTGGTAGGACGCGTAGAGCGTCGAGACCCCGTGGCGCTTGCCCTTCTCCTGCAGGCGGTCCGGCAGGATGTCGCAGAGGGCAATCACCTGGGCTTCCGGAACCTTGGCATAGGCATCGGCGTGCACGGACCCGATGGTCCCGACGCCGATGATGCCGACCTTCACCTTGCCGCTCATGTCTGGCTCCCTGTGCTGTGCGGCGGCTCTGCCGATGGCCTCGCCGGTCCTTGCCGGCGGCGGTCGCGTGCCGCCGTGGTTTCCATAGTGTAGCGGACGGCGCGGCAAACGCCACCCGCGCCCGCCGGTAGCCAGGGCTGTTCGAAAGTCCGGTTCTGGCACCCCTCCAGGGTGCGTAGTGCGTGGGTTCGCGGTTCCGGGGGTCGTGCTACGCGCGACCCCCGGCTACGATCTGGCACCCCTCCAGGGTGACCGAGTGAGCGCCGCCGCGATCTTCAAACAGCCCTGCGGTCAGTCCCAGACCACCTCGCTGGCGCGGAACACCGGCCCGGCCAGGCAGGTGCGCACGTACTCCCACCCGGCGGGCTGCTCCGCGGAGCGCTTCTTGATGACGCAGGCGAAGCAGGCGCCGACGCCGCAGCACATGGCGTGGTCGAGGCTGACTTCAGCCTCCAGGCCACGCGCCGCGACGATGCGGCACACCGCCTTGAGCATCGGATTCGGGCCGCAGGCGATCACCCATGGCCGCGGCGTCGCGTCGAGGGCCGCCTCGAGGAGGTCAGTGACGACGCCGCGGTGGCCGCGGGAGCCGTCGTCGGTGGCCAGGCGGACGTCGGCGCCGAGGGCAAGGAAGTCCTCGACCAGGAGGAGGTCGTCGGCGCTGCGGCCGCCGAGGCAGACGACGGCCTTGTCGCGGCAGCGCCGTGCGAAGAGGTACGTCGCGGCGCAGCCGTAGCCGCCGGCGACGACAACCGGGGTGACGCCATCCGGCGGCGTGCTGTAGCCCTGGCCCAGGGGTCCCATCAGGTCGAGACAGGTCCCCGCGGCCAGGCCGGCCAGGTGTGCCGTGCCCTCGCCGACGACCTTGTAGACAATGCTGAGCGTCCCCGCCGCGGGTTCGACATTGAAGACACTGAAGGGCCGCCGGAGGACGCGGTGCTCGAAGCCGGGCAGGTGGACATGGACGAACTGCCCGGGCTGCACCTGCGGCGCCACCCCCGGCGCCTGCAGGTCGACGCGGTGGTAGCTGCCCTGCAG
This sequence comes from Lentisphaerota bacterium, assembly GCA_012514865.1. GTDB lineage: Bacteria > Verrucomicrobiota > Lentisphaeria > Oligosphaerales > JAFGRS01 > JAGVUW01. The sequence continues at coordinate 2,169 of JAAYZO010000180.1, forward strand.
GCGGGCATTGCGCAGGATCGGCGCCTTCTCCTGACAGCGGCTCATAGGCCTCTCTCGCTCTGCGGCCACCCGCCCGCAAAGACTGTCCCGGCGGGCTGCCGCGGCGTACCATAAGGCGGCGGCCGCGGCGGCGCAACAGCGCCGGGCACCGGCCGCGCACGGACGTGTTCCGCGTGCCTATCAGGCCGCGGCGGCAGCCCTGGTGGCGCCGGGCCGAAGCCACGGCGCACACGTCCGCGCGAACGCGGCGCGCGGACCCGGGGGCCGTAGCTGTACCACATCGCGGCGTTCCAGACTTGCGCCGCCGCAGGATGCGGAACACGCGGATCGTTGACGGAGCGATGGGCTTCGCGAACGACCCAGGCTAGGTTATGGGCGGCTTCCGGGACTCCACAATGGCAGTGCGAGCAGAGGTGACAGGCATGAGCGAGATCGGTGCGAGCGCGGCAGAGGCGTTGGCCATGGTGCAGCACGAACCGCCGCGGCAGGGCGCGAGCATGCTCGGCGTGGCCTTCGAGGCGCGTGACGTGGTCCGCGTCGGCTTCGTCGGCGTCGGCGGTCGTGGCCTGAGCCAGCTCAACGAGATGCTGGCGGTCGAGGGGGCACGGGTCACGGCGGTCTGCGATGTCGTTCCCGGGCAGATCCGGAAGGCCGTCGAGCGCATCGAGAAGGCCGGCCAGCCGCGGCCGTTTCAGAGTACCGACTGGCATGACATCTGCCGTCGCGACGATGTCGATATCGTGTATATCTGCACGCCCTGGGATCACCACGTCGACCCGGCGGTCTATGCCATGGAGTGCGGCAAGCACGCCGCCATCGATGTGCCGGCCGCCACCACTCTGGCCGACTGCTGGCGCCTGGTGGACACCTCCGAGCGCACGCGACGGCACTGCATCCAGTTGGAGAACTGCTGTTACGACGTCGACGAGATGCTGGTCCTGAATCTGGTCCGTACCGGCCAGCTCGGCCGCATCACCCACGGCGAGGCGGCCTACATCCACGACCTGCGCAGCACCCTCCTGGCCGACCACGCCGAGGGCCTCTGGCGACGCGAGCCGCACACGACCCGCAACGGCAACCTCTACCCCACCCACGGCCTCGGGCCGGTCGCCTGGTATATGGATATCCACCGCGGCGACCGCTTCACGCGGCTGGTCTCCATGAGCAGCCTGCAGGCCTCCCTCGAGGCCTACCGCGACGCCACCGTCCCGGCCGACAGCCCGAAGCGCGCCGAGACCTACGTCTGCGGCGATATGAACAGCTCGCTGATTCAGACCGCCGCCGGCCGGACGGTCCTCCTGCAGCACGACGTCGTCACCCCCAGGCCCTACAGCCGCATCAATCTCGTCCAGGGCACGCGGGGGGCCTTCTGCAGCTACCCGGCAAGGCTCTTCCTCGATGGCCAGGGACACGCCTGGCAGGCGGTCACGCCCGAGCTGCGCGCCGCCCACGAACACCCCCTTTGGAAACAGCAGGGCGACCTCGCCCGCAAGCTCGGCGGCCATGGCGGCATGGACTTCATCATGAACTACCGCCTCATTCAGCTCTACCGCCGCGGCCTGCCGCCGGATATCGATGTCTACGACGCCGCCGCCTGGAGCGCCCCGGGGCCGCTCTCGGAGATCTCGGTGGCCTGGGGGGATATCCCGGTGCCCTTCCCGGACTTCACGCGCGGCGCCTGGCGTGCCGCCGGCCCGGTCCGCGCCGGCGTCGACTGAGGCGGCAACAGCGCCGCGCCGCCCTCTTTCCTGCGAGCAGGGCTGATCGAAAGTCCAATTCTGGCACCCCTCCAGGGTGCATGGTGGGCAATCCGCGGTTCCGGGGGTCGTACTCCGCACGACCCCCGGCTACGATCTTGCACCCCTCCAGGGTGACCGAGAGAACGCTGACGCGATCTTCGAA
>JAAYZO010000181.1 GCA_012514865.1 Lentisphaerota bacterium
AGATCCCCGGCGTAGAACGCCGGATATGGCAGACCGAAACATCGCCTGCGCGCCTCCCAGCGGGCCGCCGTTCCGGCGCCCTGAAAGGGCATCATTCGTCAGCCCAGGGCAACGCCCTGGGAACATCAGATGGTAAGCATTGCAGGCTGAAAGTCTGCGACAAAACCGTGCGCGTCACACCGCCATGTTTCATACGAGGGTGGCCACGTGGACGCTGACGCGGTCGTCGAACAGCCCCGGCCTTGACCCGCACCCACTTGACAAAAATCTGGCATGACGCCAGATTTCCGGCATGACCGCACCCGCGACAGCCCAGGACGTGATCCTCCTCAGCAGCGGCTTCATCCCGCCGGCCCTCGAAGCCCTGCGCCGGCGCTGGCGGGTGATCGACATCGAGTCGCAGCGCGAGGCCCTGGCCTACCTCCGCGGCATGGCCGAACTGCCGTTGGCGGTCTGTATCGGCCGGGCTCTGGATGTCGGCGACGACCTGGATGCCTGGCAGATGCTGGCGGCGGTGCAGTCGGATGCCCCGGGCGTGCCGGTGATCATCAGCACGCGCCAGACCTCACCGAAGGTCGTCGTCGATCTGGTCAAGCATGGCGCCTTCGACTACGTGCTCGAGCCGCAGCGCCGTCAGGACTCCGAAGAGGAGGGCCGCTACATCGAGGACCTGGTCTTCGCGCTGAACCGCGCTGTGCGCTGGCGCCGGGTGCTCCTGGAGAATGCCCAGCTCAAGCGCAATCTGGCCCTGCACAGCCCGGCGGTGGGCCTGGTGGGCCAGTCGCGGGCCATGCGGCGCGTCCTCGATCTGGCGCGCAAGGTCGCCCCCACCGAGGCCACCGTCCTGATCACCGGCGAGTCCGGCACCGGCAAGGAGCTGGCGGCGCGGGCGGTGCATGACCTCTCGGCGCACGCCCGCGGCCCGTTCGTGGCCCTGAACTGCGGGGCCTTCTCGGAGACCCTCATCGCCTCGGAGCTCTTCGGCCACGTCAAGGGCGCCTTCACCGGCGCCGACAGCGACCGCCCCGGCCTCATCCGCGAGGCCTCCGGCGGGACGCTGTTTCTCGACGAGATCAGCACCATCCCGCACAGCTTCCAGGTCATGCTCCTGCGGGTCCTGGAGCAGCGCCGGGCCCGCCCCGTGGGCGGCACGGGCACCTACGAGGTGGGCTGCCGCTTCATCGCGGCGGCCAACCGCGATCTGCAGGAGCTCGTCGCCGCAGGCAGCTTCCGCGCCGATCTCTTCTACCGCCTCCATGTCTTCGCCCTGGAGATGCCGCCGCTGCGCGAACGCCGCGAGGATATCCCCCTCCTGGCCGACCACTTCGTCCGCCTGGCCAACACCACCTACGGCCGCACCATCCGCGGCCTGACCCCCACCGCCATGAGCCTGCTGGAGAGCGCCGATTGGCCCGGCAACGTCCGCGAGCTGCGCAACGCCATCGAGCGCGCTGTCATCGTCGCCGACGACGATACCCTCGACGTCGAGCTCTTCGACCCGCAACTGCGCCAGCCGGCGCCGGGCCTGAACGGCGCTCTTACCGACCGCGACTATGAGACGACGCTGCGCGAGTTCGAGCGCCGCCTCCTGACGCGCGCCCTCCACGACGCCGGCGGCAACCGCAGCGCCGCGGCCCGCCACCTGAATATCAAACGCACTCGCCTGAACTACCGCCTGCGCCATCTCGGTCTGGAGTGAGGAGGAGGCCATGCCGCTGTCACAGCGTCTGCCGACTGTGCTGCCCACCGTCGACCTCTCCGACGACGTCGATCGCCAGACCGTCGTCGCCGCCGGCACCAGGGAGCTCTACCAGGGCCACCCGACCACGGTCCTCATGCCCGACGGCCGCACGATCCTGGCTGTCTGGTCGGTCGGCCATGGCGGCCCGGCCGGACCCATGGCCCGCAGCCCCGACGGCGGCCTGACCTGGATGCCCGTCGAGACCCCGCCCGATTGGACCCGCACCCGCAACTGCCCCAGCCTCTACCGCCTCAGCGACCCGGCCGGGCAGGAACGCCTCGTCGTCTTCATGGCGCAGCCCGACATGGCCCAGTCCTGCAGCCCCGACGGCGGCCTGACCTGGTCCCCCGTGCGCAGCCTCGGCATGCCCTGCGTCATGGCCTTCTCCAGTATCGTCGCCCGCGCCGACGGCAGCCACCTCGGGCTCTACCACCGCGGCGCCAGCGACGCCGACCGGCACCCCCTCGAGGTCTGGCAGAGCCTCTCCCATGACGGCGGCGTCACCTGGGCACCGCCGACACGGGCGGCCCGCGCCGACGGCCTCTCGCCCTGCGAGCCCTGCGCCTTCTACACCCCCGACCGCCGACTGCTCTGCCTGATGCGCGAGAACACCCACACCGGCTGCAGCCTGAAGATGACCTCGGACGACGAGGGCCGGACCTGGTCGGCGCTGACCTACACCCCCTGGGGCCTCACCGGCGACCGCCACGTCGCCCGCTACGCCCCCGACGGACGCCTCGTGGTCGCCTTCCGCGACCAGGCGCCCGGCTCACCGACCCGCGGCCACTTCGTTGCCTGGGTCGGGACCGTCGAGGATATCCTCTCCGGCCGCCCCGGGCAGTACCGCCTCAAGCTCCTGCACAGCCATGCGGGCTGGGACTGCGGCTATCCCGGCCTCGAGGTCCTGCCGGATGGCACCCTCGTCGCGATGACCTACATCAAATACCGCCCCGGCCCGGAGAAGCACTCGGTGGTCTGCACGCGCTTCCGCCTCGACGAGACTGACCGCCGCCTCGGATGAACGATCGCGTCGACGATGCGGGTCTCGCCGGAGAGGCTCTTACCGCAGTGGACGCAGAGGGGGGATGGCGAGAGGACATCGCCGCGCGATGTTCCGCCCTGCCATATCCGGCGCCCGGGCGACGGCGGGTGGGCTCGTATGAAACGTCGCGTCGTGGCGTGCGGCGTCTTGTTGCAGACTCCCAGCCTGCCATGCGTGACATGCGATTTCCCAGGGCGTTGCCCTGGGCTGATGAATGATGCCCTTTCAGGGCGCCGGGACGGCGGGCTGCAGGAAGGCT
>JAAYZO010000024.1 GCA_012514865.1 Lentisphaerota bacterium
GACCTCCCGGGCGCCAGCGGCGCCCGGGAAACGACTGGCGTGGTGCGCCGGATAGAACATGGCGAACATCGCCCACGACGCCTCCCTGCAAGCCCCTGTTCCGGCGCCATGAAAGGGCATCATACATCAGCCCAGGGCAACGCCCTGGGACATCCGACAGGACGCGTCGCAGGCTGAAAGTCTGCGACAAGAACCGTGACCGTCAAACCGCCATGGTTCATACGAGCGGCCGCGCGCCACCGACCGAACTCGGCTCGATGGTTGCGTGTCGTGATGTGCCCGTCAGGCCCGGCGGCGGCGCCGGCGCTCCTACTTCAGGAGGTTGCCAGGCTGCTGCCGCGCGGCGCGGGTGCGGTCGAAGTAGGCATCGAGGCGTTCGATGTCGAACTCGTCGAGCATGGCATCGGCGCGGAGGGTGTCGTGGTGGCTGGTGACCAGCACCGCCCCGACCCGGCCCGGGTCGTCGATGCTCACCTCGTGCCCATACTTGGCCTTCAACGCCGCGAGCTTCTCCCAGTTCTCGTCGAGATGCACCAGCCGCGCGTCGAGGTTCACCCGGGCGACGGTGTAGTTGAAGTAGTTCGTGCTGGTGGCCAGGACCTCGCCGAGGGGGTTGCGGATCTCGCAGGGGGTCTCGAGCTGGCCCATGGCGCCGACAAAGAAAGCCCGGCAGGTGTAGGCCCAGTAGCTCTGGACCATGCCGCCGTGGTACATCGACAGGAAGAGGATGATGTCGGGCCGCGCCGCGGCGACCTTCAGCCGCAGCTCGTCGAAGTTCAGATCGAAGCAGATAGCGCAGGCCACCCGGCCGAACTCCGTCTCGATGATCGGGACCGCGTCGGCGGCGCGGATGCCGGCGGCCATCTCGCCGACGGTGGGGTAGTTCTTGTGGTAGACGCCCGCCTGGCGGCCCTGGCGGTCGAGCAGGAAGGCGGAGTTCAGGAAGCTGCCGTCGGGCTGCTGGTGCTTCATCCCGAAGGCGATGTAGCAGCGGTGCTCACGCGCCACGGCGGCAAAGTAGTCACGGACCTGGTCCTTGCGGACCACGAAGTAGGCGAGCTGGTCGGGGATCTCCATGCCGCCGGGACGGTCACAGGCCTCCGGCAGAACGATCAGGTCAGGACGATGCGGCAGGACCTTCCCCAGTTGCTCCTGCCAGTACTCCAGGACCTTGCCGACCCGCTCCTGATGATCGACCACGGTCGGCATAGCCGGCGGGTTGCCGCCGACCGCGGCAATGGTCACCAGGGCCTTGGCCTGGGCCGGACAGACACAGACCATGCCGGCCCAGAGAGCCAGCCCGACAACCATGAGACGCACAGGGGTGGCGTGGCGGTGCATGGCGGCAGGCCCCCTTTCCTTGGTATGGATCATCCACGAAGCCCCGTTGCCTCGCTCGTGGTCCAGGCGTGCTGCAGTATAGCGCGACGCACGCTCCGACGCGCGTCGCTCCGCGCCCAGGGCTGCCTGAAGGGCCGGTTCTGGCAACCCCTTCACCGGAGTCGTCGGCGCGCAGAGCGCCGGATGTGGCAAGACGGAACATCACTCGCCACCGGTGTGGAGCGCGAGTGTCCACAGACGCGAACGCGTCCACGAGCCGCAACGGCATCGACAGCCCAACGAGGCGGTGTTTCATACGAGGGTGGCCAGGCAAGCGCCGACGCCATCGTCGTTCAGCCCCGCGCCGCGACGCGCGCCGCTCAACGCTCGTGAGGGAGTTTCGCGGGATCCGTATCGTCACCCCCGCGAGCCTGCTCGCTGAGCGTTGACACGGAACGAACGAGAGGCGCAGCGCGCGACGCGTTGCCTCGCCCCGGGTGCGTGCAGAACCGCCGCGAGCTGTTCGCGAATACGCCAAGGCACAGAGAACGCTCCCCTGCCCACGTGGAGTGAATCACATGATCGGTGCTGCTGTAGACCTGAGGCCGGTGGTTCGATGGTCGATCCTGCTGCTGTGCGCCTGCCTCCTCCAGACACACGTGGTGGCACAGCAGCCTGATGGCGACGATGATGATGATGGCGGAGGCTGGAACCTGTCTGTCGGGCTGCCGCCGGCGTGGGCACAGGCTTTTGAGGGATGGGGAGCCTTTCCACCGCAGGCGTCCTTTGGACTCGTCCGCCGCATGATGGTGCCGGGTGACCCATGGGCGATATCGGGTGACGCATGGGCTGTTACTGGCTCCGAGAGCAGCCACCCCGACCTGACGCGCGCCGGCGATCCGTGCGCGCTGCCGCTGAGTGGGCTTCCCGCTCGCGTCGCCGCAGCCCTGCGATCCATCATGACTGCACAGGAAGCACAGGAGAATCGACGCTATCCGTGCGTTCAGACGCATGGTGGCTACCTTGTGTCTGTTGATCTGAGCACAACCGGCTCGATGGTGTGGGTCGACGAAGCGGACGGGGCACTCACCACAGTGAGCCGGCTGCCCTGCCGCACGTTCGCGCGCTTCCGCGGTAAGGGTAAGCTCGTGGCCATTGGCGGCTGGATGGGCCTGACTTCCTTCGCCGGGGAACTGCAGGTGCTGAGCGAGAATACTGAAGGCCGTCCTCCCGCTGTGGAACGGACGGTTGTCCTGCCGCAGCCGGGCCTCGCGGCATGTTCCACCGCCGAGGGAACTCTCCTGGTCGTGTGCGAGACGCTGATCGTTGAGGTCGGCCTCGACTACACGGTGATCCCTCTCTACGGTTACGCAGGCCTCGACGCAGGAGTCGACGGCCCGCGGCAGGTCGCAACCTGGACTTTCTTGGGCGGTCAGCCCACCGTGCGGTGTATCGGCAAAGACATCGCGGTAGGCACGAGGAGCGGAATCGTCTACCTCAAGAGGATCGACGTCCCCGGCAGGCCAGTCTTTCAGGAGAGCTGGGTTCTGCCGAAAGGGCTCCTCGACGCAGTTCCGCCGACCAGGCTGTATTTCGGCAACGGGCCTTGAGGGGATACCGGGGCAAGCCCAGCAACTGCAGAGAACCGCAACGACCGCAAGCGGGAGGGGGAGAACGCTTCCATTCACCCGCGCTCCCCTCTTGCGCCTCTTGCGCCTCTTTGCGGCCGCCTCTCCCTGACCTCTCAGCGCCGATGCTCACGGCGCCGGCGCGGCCGGCGGCGGGACCGGCGACGGGGCCTGGAGGCGACAGGCGACCTCGCCGTCGCGACGGAACCAGACCGTCCAGGGCCGCCCCTGGGCATCGACGAGGCGGACGCCGTCCTCGGCGTCGGTGGTCACCCGCGCCGCCGCCGGCGGCACCGCCGTCGACGGCGCGGCGGCGTGCAGGACATGCAGAAAGCGGCATGAGGCCACCGGCGCCGGCGTCGAGATCTCGAGGCGCCAGCGCCCGGTGACCTTGTACTGCTTCTCCCAGTCCGCGCCGCCCTCGAGTTCCCAGTTCCGCCCCGAGGCCCAGAACTCGCGACCCGGGCCGCCCTCGAGGTGGATCGCGGCCTGTTCCGGCAACAGCGTCTCGATGAAGAGCTGCCCGCCATTCTCGGCACGGAAGCGCTGCTCGCCGATGGCCTCGGGGCGGTTCTGCAGGTGCAGGAGGAACTGCTTCGTCTGGCTGTCCTTGACGGAGGCGACGCGGTCGTAGATGACGACGTGGTCCGGCCGGATGTACACGACCTGGCGCACCACCTCGCGCGACTTGGTCTCGGCGTAGCTGCGGGTGGCATCGGCGGCGGCGTAGACGTACCCCGGGCCGTCCTCGAGGGCCAGCAGCCGGGCCGCGGTCTTGTCCTTCTGACCGCCGTGGTTGGGGTAGGTCTTGCCGTCGGGCTTGTAGCTCCAGGCCCGCCAGAAGTACGGCATCGGCTCGTCGGGCTCGTGGATCAGAATGGTGTTGTGCGCCACGCTCTGGGCCGCATAGGCGTGGTGGTGGTCGGTCTCGGTGCGGCTGCCGGCGTCGAGGGCCAGGAAGCCCTCCTTGTAGATGACGAAGCTCAGCTCGTCGTAGTGCTGGTGGTTCGCCAGCGACGAGCCGCAACGGAAACTCACGTAGGTGTCCTTCGGCCCCCGACCCGAACGCATCACCAACAGACCGAAACTCGGGGCGTGGAAGTACGGCGCCTCCGGCAGCGGCTCGACCGGCTGCGACACCGACGCCGGGTCGAAGCCGGTCAGCAGGAAGGGCACGAAAGGATACGTCGAGCCAAAGACATGATGGCGCGCCGGCAGCTCGGCGAGGACCGCGTAGGCCCGGCGGGCCTTCTCGGGGAAGCGCCGGCCATAGAAGTGGATCGACTGCGCCAGGTGGTCGTACATCAGGCCGCCGCTGCTGGCGTTGGTGCTGTGCCCGACGTCGCCCCAGCCGAAGTAGAGGAAGCCCTCCCCAGGCCGCTTGCGGATCATGGCGTAGTCGAACCAGGTCGGGTAGTCGGCCATCTGCGTCCAGCGCGTCGAGAGGTCGTCGCCGAAGGCCGCCTTCCACGAGTGCAGGAAGAGGAAGGTGGCGTTGGGGTAGGCCCCGAAGGAGTAGGTGACGGTGATGGCCGAGAGCAGCCCGGAGCCGGCCGAGGTGCGTTCGCGGTGGTCCATCATCTCGACGAACAGCGCCGCGCCGCGCCGCAGGAAGTCATCGCAGCGCGCGTCGTCGATGCCGTCGCCATGGCCGGCCAGGCCGGCGAAGTACATCAGCGCACGCTCGCCGTAGTTGCCGTCCTGCGGGCCGCCGATGGTGCGACGGAAGGTATACTCGCCGCCGGGCTGGGCCTTGCTGATGTAGTCCAGGACCGGTAGCAGGAAGGCGCGGCGCTCCTCCGGTGTCATGGTGGCGTGGACCCAGTCGTAGGCCGCCAGGGCATTGATGCGGGTGTCGCCGAGGAGGTCCATCCAGATGTCGTTCTCGGCCGTCCACTGC
>JAAYZO010000182.1 GCA_012514865.1 Lentisphaerota bacterium
CCGTGAACAGGCCACCCTTCGGGCTTCGACGCGAGGCACTTGCGGCCTCTTGCTCAGGGCTAACCTTGAGCAAGCGGCGCACCGCGACGCGCGTCGAAACTTGCGCCGCAACGAGGTGCGGCGCAAGTGGATTGTGAGCGAAGCATCCGCGCTTCGCGAATAATCCAGGTGAGGGGCGCCGACGCGGCGGACGTGGGCGCCACGAGCCGAGTGGCGCGCCACCGGGCGCCCCGCAGAGGGGTGATGTCACCGCGGAGGACGCAGAGACCGCAGAGGCGGGTGCGGCCAGGGGATGTCCCGACGCGGTGCTGATGGTATGCCATGTCGGCAATTACTGCCGACCGCACGGCCCGCACCGGCGGGCCGCCGGTCGCTGAAGGCTCCGGAGATCTACGCATGCCCTTTATCGTCGTTGACAGCGGTGACCCGGTCTTCGAGTTCTCGAAAGGGCTTCTCCGCGGCACGCAATGGCGCGTCGACCTGGTGGTGTGCCAGGAGCCGTGCTGTCCCTGCTTCCAGTGCGTGGTCACCTGGTCGCCGGTGGTGGCGACGGCAACCGCCGCCACAGAACACCGCCTCTGGATGGACCTGGAACGGCGCTCTTTGGAGCGTCGGCCGGTGGCGAAGGAGACGGGCGCCTTCGCCAAGGCCTTCGTCGCCGAGGCCGATGCCGCGGACTGGCGACACCTCGCCCACCGCTTTAACGATGCCCGACGCGCCCTCTTCGCCAATGCCGACCTCACCACCGCCAAGGCCGATTTCCCCTTCGCGGAGGTCGAACGCGAAGGCCTCCTGATCACCTACTGCGAGACCTTCCCCTTCTCGAGGCCAGAACCGGTGACGCTCGGGGAGGGCACCTACTACCCCATCGATCAGTACTGCCTGAATCCTGCCTGTTCCTGCCAGGACGCGCACCTGAGCTTCTGCGCCGACGATCCACCCGGACCGGATGGTATGGAGGTAGTCTCGGAACGCTTCTCCGTTGTGATCGATCTTGCCCGGCGCACCTGGAGGCTGACGTCGCGGTCAGCGACGATGCCGGGGGCCCAGGCGCTGGTGGAGGAGTACCTGGCGCAGAGCTCCCCGTATGCGGAGTTGGCCGAGCATCGTCGCGTCCTGCGAGCACTCTACCAGCACAACCGCCGGAGGGTCCTCGGGGAATCGGCCGCGGTCACGGGGAAGACGGCCCTCACCGATCACCGCTCGAGCGGCGCCAGCCACAGCCAGGGAACGCACGATGCGGACACCCCGGCCCTGGAAGCCCCTCCCGCGGTGTGGGTCGGCCGCAACGACCCCTGCCCCTGCGGCTCGGGCCGCAAGTACAAGAAGTGCTGCCTGAACAAGTCGCGCGCCACGCCCGGAATCGCTCCATGAGCCACCGGCCAGGCGTCGGCGCCCCCGGCGGAGCCATGGGCTGCACGCGTCCCCCGCCCGTCAAGGCACCCAACGCCCTCGACGGGGCGACCCCGCCAGACTATGGTACCCGCGCCCGAACGCGCGCGACGCGTTCGCCGTCCATGCCTCACCGTGGGGGATGGCGTATCTGGCTGGAGGAGTGTCATGTCCAAAGTCCCCCTGGAACCGGTGGCGCGGGAGACGCCGGTCCTGGCGACCGATCGTTTGAAGGCGCTGTTGGAGCTGTTCCCCGAGGTGGCCTGCGAGGGCCGTGTCGACGTCGACAAGCTCCGCGCTCTCCTCGGTGAGGCGGTCGACGACCGGCCTGAACGGTACGCCTTCTCCTGGGCCGGCAAACGTGACGCCATGCGCGTCCTGGCTGAGCCCAGCCGCGCCACTCTGATCCCCGACCGAGACCAGTCACAGGATTTCGACAGCTCGGGCAATGTCTTCATCGAAGGCGATAATCTCGAGGTGCTGAAGCTCCTCTACAAGAGTTATTTCGGACGGGTCAGGATGATCTACATCGACCCGCCCTACAACACCGGCAACGACTTCGTCTACCCGGACAACTTCCGCGACCCGCTGGATACCTACCTCAAGATCACGGGCCAGCGCGACAGCGAGGGGAACCTCCTGACCAGCAACACCGACGCCTCCGGCCGCTACCACTCCGCCTGGCTCTCCATGATGTACCCGCGACTCGTCCTCGCACGACAGCTCCTACGCGAGGACGGGGTGATATGCGTGTCCATGGATGACAGCGAGTCTCACAATCTGCGGCTGCTGCTGGACGAAGTCTTCGGCGGCGAGAACCACATCGCGACCATCGTATGGCAGAAACGATACGTGTCCAATGTCACGGCAAAGTGGCTTTCGGACATGCATGACTTCATCTTCGTCTATGCGCGCGACGCGGGTGCGGTGTCCGTGGTGCCTTGGGAGAAGAACGAGGCGCAACTCGAGGCTTACAGGAACCCCGACAACGACGCTCGGGGGCCTTGGCGAGCTCAGGACCTTTCCGCGAGCAAGCAGTACAACGCAGGCCAGTTCACCATCACCGGGCCAACTGGGCTGAAGTTCCAGCCGCCCCCAGGCCGGTACTGGCGCTGCAACGAGGCGCAGTTCACAAGCTGGCTGTCGGATGGACGCATCTGGTGGGGATTGGACCGCAACTCCCGCCCAATGTTGAAGGCGTTCCTGTCTGAAGTTGGCAGCGAGGTCACGCCTCACACATGGTGGTCACACGACTTCGCAGGGCACAACAAGGAGGCCACGCTTGAGCTCAAGGCTCTCTTCGATGGCATGTCCCCGTTTGACACTCCCAAGCCCGTGCGGCTCCTTGAGCATCTGACTAGCCTGGATAATTCACGCGCGTCGTGCTTGAAGCCGTTACTTACTGCCAGAAAACCTTGCAAAGCAACGGCTTGTACATTGAAAAGGGACGTCTGAACGGTATGTTGGGTGTTAGCC
>JAAYZO010000183.1 GCA_012514865.1 Lentisphaerota bacterium
CCGGGCGCCGATGGCGCCCGTGGGGTCCACGGGCGGCGCCGCGGACCACCTTGCCGCGCCGGTGATGCGGCTGCAGTGGCGGCGGCTGCGTCTGAGCCGCTCTGACGGGGGTGGCCAGCGAGAGAGGCACCGCCTGACGCCGGCCATGGCAGGGATTCCGCCAGGCCGGCTTGCCAGGGTGGGGGCCTATCCGCCTTGAGCACGCGGCGCACCGCGATGCGCGTCGACAGGTGCGCCGCAGTATAGTGCGACGCATGTGGATCATGAGCGCGGCGATGGTCTTCGCGAAGGATCCAGGCTATGGCGTTGCGCGAGGCGCGCCGGCGGTTGCCGCCGGGGCAGGCGCGACGGGCGGGCGCCGGCCGGGCTGCGCGTCACGGCGTTGCCGTCATGGGGGTGGATGATGGACAGGATTCGTCTCGGGGTCAGCGCCTGCCTGCTGGGCCAGGCCGTCCGCTACGACGGCCAGCACAAGCATGACCACTACATCACCGACACGCTCGGCCAGTATGTCGACTTTGTGGGTGTCTGTCCCGAGGCCGAGTGCGGCCTGGGGATACCGCGTGAGGCGATGCGCCTGATTGGCGACGCCGAGCAGCCTCGCCTGGTCACCATCCGCACCCGCATCGACCACACCGAGCGCATGCAGGCGTGGATTGCGCAGCGCCTGCGCGACCTCGAGGGCGAGAATCTCTGCGGCTTCATCTTCAAGGCGCGCTCGCCGAGCAGCGGCATGGCGGCGGTGAAGGTGTACTCGGAGGCGGGCCATCCGGTGGGGAAGGCGCCGGGGCTGTTTGCGCGGGCCTTCATGGAGCGCTTCCCGAATCTGCCCTGCGAAGAGGAGGGGCGTTTGAACGACGTCGATCTGCACGAGAACTTCATCGAGCGGGTGTTCACCCTGTGGCGGTTCCGTCAGATGGTCGCCGAGGGCGTGACGGTCTCGGCGCTGATGGGCTTCCACGCGCGGAACAAGCTGCTGATTCAGTCGCATCACGAGACCCTGATGCGCGAAATGGGCCGCGAGCTGGCGGCCCTGTCGGCCGGCGAGGCGGCGGCGTACGCGGCGGTTTACGAGGCGAAGCTGATGCAGGCATTGAAGGCGCGGGCGACGGTCCGCAAGCACACCAACATCCTGCAGCACATGCTGGGCTACCTGCGCGGCCGGGCCGACGAGGCCGACCGCCAGGGCGTGGCCGAGGTCATCGCCGACTACCACCGCGGCGTGGTGCCGCTGATCGTGCCGGTGACCCTGCTGCGGCACGTCGTCTTCAAGCACCGCATACCTTACCTAATGGAGCAGTACTACCTCAGCCCGCATCCGCTGGAGCTGAAGCTGCGCAATCACGCCTGACGGCTCTTCCGCCGCTGGCCGTGACCGGCCGACTGCGGAAGATCCGTATGTACGGGAACTCTAACCCGACCTGTTCACGAGCCGCTATGCGGCGCGTGACTAGGTCGGGTTAGGCTTTTCCGGCAACTGCGCAACGAGCCCCCGGATTGTGCGCCACCTGACGGAGGTCCGACCCGGTGGCCGCCCGTCGGTCAGTGGGCGGCTTTGACAAAATACTGGTTGAAGATGTACACCGTCGGTATCGTGACGCCGGCAGTCTTGTATTCCTGCTTGAACAAATCCGCAAACTTAGCCGTGCTGTTAACAGCCTCAGCGTGCCCATCGGCAAACGCGAAATTCGAGCTGGTTCCATGGGCACCGATCCAGAACAGGCGATCACCCGTACCGGTGACCGTCGGGCAGCCCCATTGCAGGCCGTTGGTATCCGTCAGCGAGCTATGGCTTAGGGGGATGCCGTAGGAATCGCCGATCCACATGAAGGACGCCGTTGCCCTGACGAGGCGAAAACTGAGGAAGCTGTCGCTATAGGCATTGGTGCTCCACGTCGTTGGGACATTGAATCCGTATCCGGCTGGCGCCGTGGTACGCCGACAGCCGTAGGTCTGGTAGGCAGTCCTATAGTCGAAGGGCGTGCGGCCCGGGCAGACCACCTCATTCGGCTTGTCGCTGGAGAGGTATCGGGAGTTGGCGTTGTAGTACCTGCAGAGGCTTCCCACCCAGTCAGAGGACGAGTTGACATTGCAGATCACCGTGTCGTTGTAATCGTCTCCATAGAGCATCGTGCCCATCATCGTCTGCTTCAGATTGTTGATGCAGTTGACGGACCGCGCCTTTTCCCGGGCCTTGCTCAGGGCCGGCAAGAGCATCGACGCCAAGATTGCGATGATCGCAATCACCACCAACAGCTCAATCAAGGTGAAGCGGGTAATCTTCTTCATGTCGTTTCCTTCTCCTGCCTGTGCCGTCCTGGGGCCAGGGCTGTTCGAAGATCGCGTCAGCGTTCACCCTGGCCGCCCCGAAAGGGCGCCAGATCGTTCCGGCGGCGTCGTACTCAGCCGCCGACCGCCGCTGGTTGGGGCTTGCTTTCATCCAAATCGCTATCGCTATCGGGATCGGAATCGACTTCGGCGTTCCCTCGATTTCGATAGCGATCCCGATCTCGATTTGGATGCCACATCGCAGCCGGGGGTCGCGCGAGAGCACGACCCCCGGGAACGCGAAACCACGAACCCTGAGGGGGTGCCAGAACCGGACTTTCGAACAGCCCTGTCTTGGGTCCCTTGCCGGAGAGGCAATCCCCGTCCTGAGCATCGCTTCTGCTGGGGACTTTGGCAAGGGGGCCCGGAAGTTTTTGTTGTTCATCCGTGAACGGCGCACGTCACGTGAAGCACGCCGTTGACGGGTGAACCGAAGCGTTGCCATCACGCCTGGGTGGCGGCTCCGGCGCCGGTGTCAGCCGGCGCTTCGGCCGCGGCCGCGGTCGCGGTTTCGGTCGTGAGGGTGACGATGCCGAGGTAGCCATCGACGGTCACGCGGGTGCCCTGGGCGATGAGGGTGGTGGCCTGGGGGACGCCGGTGACGCAGGGCAGGCCGTACTCACGGGCGATGATGGCGCCGTGGATGAGCATGCCGCCGCGGCGTTCGACGATGGCGGCGACCATGGGTATGACGAAGGTCATGGTCGGCTCGATGGCATCGCAGACGATGATCTCGCCGGCCTGGCACTGGAAGACATCCTCGGGCCGGCGTAGGACCCGTGCCGTGCCGGTAGCCAGTCCCGGGCCGGCCGGCTGGCCGATGAGCTGTCGTGGCCGCACGGCCGGATTCGCCGCCGCCGCTGTCGGCGTTGCCGCCGTCGCGTCGCCGGCCGAGGGCACCGGCGGCGGGGCGGTGTCGGTGAGGGCCGCCTCGACCTGCGCCGCGTCGAGGTAGGCCAGGTCGCGGCGCCAGCGCTCGGCCAGGCGACGGCGGCCCTCGCTCACGGCGGCGGCCAGGCGCGCTTCGATGCGGCCGAGGTGGACGTTGTCATCGTCGCGCAGGCGGTAGCTGGCGCGGGCCAGGTCGAGGAGGTCACTTGCGAACGCACGGCGGTCTTCACGGACCGTCTCGAGGAAGGCGTCGACGCGCTCGGCCAGACTCGCGGCGGTGGTCGCCGCCGGGGGGGGTGCCCCGGCGGCGAGGGCGCCGACGAGTCGCAGCAGGGCCTCGCGGGGTGCCATGCCGTCGCCGACGGCCAGGCTGATCTGATCGCCGTAGAGGCCCTCGAAGTCCGCCAGGGCCGCGGTCAGCTCCGGCGTCAGCGCGGCGCCGACCGCGGCCGGGAGGGTCGCCCCGGGCGGGGCCGCTGCGAGGGCCGCCTGCAGGGCCGGCGCGCCGCGCAGGCGGTCGGCAAGCTCGGCGAGGCGGCGGTTGCGGTCGGTGCTGGCCAGGGGCGTGGCGGCGAGGAGTTCCATGAAGGCGAAGGGGTCGTCGGGCCGGACGGTGTCGTTGTAGAACTGCCCGAAGAGCCGCACGCCGTGGGCGAAGGGTATGAAGTCATCCCAGTAGACCTTCCGCCAGGCCTCGTGGCGTTCGCGGCGGTGCCGGATGGCGTCGGCGAGGGCCGCGTTGTCGAGGCTGGCCGGGTCGATGAGTGCCAGGGCCGCGGCCTCGCGTTCCATGGCGGGTATGGCCTCGTCCTCGATGCGTCGACGGAGCTGCCGGAGGTTCTCCAGGCTGCGGGTCAGGCCGAGGTACCACGAGCGGCCGCCGCCACTGCCGTCCGCGGCCGCCGCGGCGCGCGTCGTGATGGGCCGCGCCTGCAGGGTGAAGAGCTCGCCCTGACGGCGGGTCCACTCGACATCCTGCGGCACCCCGAAACGCCTCTCGGCCAGGCGGGCCAGCGCCACGACGTCCTGCAGCGCGGCCTCCGACAGCGGCGCCTGGAGGGCGCGCTCCGCCGTCAGGGGCACCAGGATGGTGCCCTCCGGTCCGGCTGTCATCGCGGCCAGGCGCTCGGCGGGGTCGTGTCGCAGGAGCGCGCCGCTGTGGCGATCGAGGACCCAGCGGTCCGGTGCGACGGTGCCATCGACGAGGCCCTGGTTGAGGCCGTGGACCGCCTCGACGACGCAGCGTCGCGGGTCGGTCGGGTCCTCGCTGAAGACGACGCCGGAGCACTCGCCCATGACGAGTTCCTGGACCACCACCGGCATGGCGCTACGGGCGACATCCAGGCCGAGTTCCTGGCGGTAGAGCAGAGCGCGGTCGGACCACAGCGAGGCCCAGACCAGGCGGACGTGCTCGACCACCGCCACCTCGCCGAGGATGTTCACATAGGACTCATGGAGGCCGGCGAACGAGGCCCCGGCCGAGTCCTCGCCCAGGCCCGACGAGCGCACCACCATCGGCGCCGGCGGGCCGTGCGCCCGCAGTGCCGCTGAGATGGCGTCGCGCACCGCCGCCGGGATGGCCTGGCCGAGGAAGAGGTTGCGGATGCGCAGAGCGATATCCCAGAGCTCCTCCCAGCGCATATCGGCGAAGCGCTTGCGCGTGAGTTCGAGCTGGATGCGTTCGCGCAGGCCGTCGCTGTCGAGGAAGAGCCGGTAGGCGTCGGCGGTGACGCAGAAGCCGTCCGGGATGCGGAAGCCCTGCCGGTGCATCTGCGCCAGGGCCATGGCCTTGCCGCCGACGCGGTCGCGGTCGCAGTCGGTGATTGCCGGCAGGGTGATGATCAGGTCCATCGTGGTCCAGTCTGCCTGCCTGGGCTCGCCCGGCGTCGTGAGTCGGTGTCCGGGCCGGCCCGCGGCGGGCGTTCAGGGCTCGAGGTGCGGGCGCCACTCGACGACATGCTGGAAGGCATCGACGACGTGGTAGGTCTCGACGTCGAGCCGCATGAGGGCGCAACTGGGTGCGGTCACGAAGTCGCGCAGGTGCGGGTGGCGCTCCAGGTAGATCGCCAGGCTGGTGGCGCGTTCTGCCGGTGGGACCTCCTCGACGCGGCCCACGGCCGTGGCGGCGGCGGCGTCATGGAAGTCGTCGAGGCGGTTCCGGCGGCTGTCGATGAGCATGGCGGCACGCGCCTCGGCCTGGAGATTGGCGAACTTGCGCGTGGCGCGGGCGGTGGCGAAGAGCAGCGCCCGCAGGTCCGGCATCGCCGCAAAGGCGACCAGGCTGGCGTAGGGCTGCTGGCCCGACTGCGTCGCCAGGACCCCGAGGTGCTGCTCGTGGAGGAGCCGCCGGACTGTCTCCTGAACGCCGCTGGCAGGCATGGCTGCATCTCCGGGAGAGGGTGCTGTCGACCGCGCCAATCAGGGCTGTTTGAACGTCCGGTTCTGGCACCCCTTCAGGGTGCGCGGTTCGTGGGTTCGC